>RGQW01000032.1 GCA_010029945.1 Actinomycetota bacterium
TCGGGAACTGACCAAGACCTACGAAGAGGTCAGGCGGGACAGCCTCGGGGAGCTTGCTCGGTGGGCCGAGGGTGAGGTCCGCGGGGAGATAACGATCGTGGTTGCCGGCGCCTCTGATGACGAACGTCGCGACGCATCGGGTTTGGGAGATGACGAGGCGATAGCGGCGGCGGTGCGTGACCGAATGGACGCGGGAGCCTCGCGCAAAGAGGCTGCCGCCGAGGTTGCCGATCATGCGGGACTGTCCAAGAGGTACGTCTATGACGTCTCCTTGCGCACAGTGGGCGACACCTAGGATCGGGTCATGTCCGCGCGCGAGGGTGAATCGTTGTTGGGTGAGAAGGCGTACTACGTCACGACGCCCATCTACTACGTCAATGACGCCCCACATATCGGTCACGCGTACACGACGACAGCCGGTGACGTTCTCACCCGTTGGCACCGGCAGCGCGGCGAGAAGGTGTGGTACCTCACCGGCGTCGATGAGCATGGAACCAAGGTGCAGCGGGCCGCCGAAGCGGGCGGTGTCACCCCGCAAGCGTGGGTCGACCGGCTCGTCGAGGAGTCCTGGTTGCCGGTTCTGGAGACCGTCGATGCTGCTAACGACGACTTCATCCGCACGACCGACGATCGACACGTGGCGCGAGTTCAGAAATTCTGGGAGAAGGTTCGCGACAACGGTTTCGTGTATTCCGCCCCCTACGAGGGCCCCTACTGCGTCGGATGCGAAGAGTTCAAACTCCCCGGAGACCTCGTCGATGGGACCGGTGAGTACGAAGGGCAGCAGGTGTGCCCGGTGCACTCCCGACCGGTGGAGCAACTCCGGGAAGATAACTGGTTCTTCCAACTCTCGGCCTTCGCAGACCGCCTCATCGAGCACTACGAAGCCCACCCCGAAGCGGTCCGCCCGCAAAGCGCGTACAACGAGGTGATGGCTTTCTTGAAGCAGGGCCTGGTGGACATCTCGATGTCTCGGTCGAGCGTGGACTGGGGGATCCCTCTCCCTTGGGACGACACCCAGGTGGTGTACGTCTGGTTCGACGCGTTATTGAACTACGCCACCGCGACCGGGTACGGATCCGAAGCCGGAACCGATGACGCCGCCAGGTACGCGACGACATGGCCGGCGAACGTTCATCTGGTCGGCAAAGACATCTTGCGCTTCCACGCCGTGTACTGGCCGGCGATGCTTCTCGCAGCCGGTGAGCCATTGCCGTCGCAGGTCTTCGCACACGGCTGGCTGCTGGTCGGGGGCGAGAAGATGAGCAAGTCCAAGCTCACCGGCATCGCACCCGAAGACATCATCGACCACTTCGGCTCGGACGCTTTCCGGTACTACTTCATGCGCGCCATCAGTTTCGGGCAGGACGGCTCCTTCTCGTGGGAGGACATGTCTGCTCGGTACACCTCGGAGTTGGCGAACGGCCTCGGCAACCTGGCATCGCGATCGACGGCGATGGTGGGGAAGTACCGCGACGGCGCACTTCCTGAACCCGGCCCGCTCACCGCCGCCGAGGACGCCGTCGTTGAGCGACTCGCGTCGGCTACGACGAACGCTGACGCGGCCATGGACGAACTCGACTTCTCCACCGCCATCGGAGAAATCCGCAGTGTGGTCGAGCTGGTCAACCAGTATGTCACTGAGGTGGAACCGTGGGTGCTCGCCAAAGACGACGCCAACGCCCAGCGTTTGGACACGGTCCTCTACACGATGTGTGAAGTGCTGCGCGCCGTCGCCGTTCTCTACAACGCCGTGATGCCGAAAGCGATGGCGAGTTTGTGGTCGCAGTTGGGGGCGGGCGAGGCTCTCGGTGACCTGGCTGCGCAACGGATAGCCGATGCTGGTCGCTGGGGCCAACTTCCTCCCGGGTCGACCATCACCAAGGGGGATGCGCTCTTTCCTCGGCTGCCGGACGAGCCGACGGAGGCCTAGGCATGGCTCGCGAGCTCGGCTGGCCGGATGCCCCGGATGCTCTTGGGCGACCGGTGATCGATTCCCACACCCACCTCGACGTCCACGACCGTTCACTGCACGGCGATCAAGCCCCGGACGCAGACGCGTTATTGGCGTGGGCGGAGCAGGTCGGCGTACCGAAGGTCGTGCAGATCGGTTGCGATGTCGAATCAGCCGAATGGTCGGTTCCCTTTGCGCGCGAACACCCGAATGTGGCGGTGGGGGTGGCGCTGCATCCGAACGATGCCGCTCGTATCGGTGTTCGCCAGGGGAGAGACGCTCTGGAAGCAGCCTGGGCTCGCATCGACGAGTTGGCGCGGGACCCTGTGGTGTGCGCGGTCGGTGAAACCGGTCTGGACTACTTCCGTACCCCCGAAAGCGAGGGTCAGGCGACCCAGCACGAGTCCTTTCGCTGGCACATCGACCTCGCGAGGGAACTCGACAAGACCCTGGTGATCCATGACCGCGATTCCCACGACGATGTCATCTCGGTACTCCTCGATCAGGGTGCGCCGAAGCGAGTTGTCTTCCATTGCTTCTCCGGTGATGCGGACATGGCGCGCGTGTGCGCCGAGCACGGGTGGTTCATGTCCTTCGCCGGGGTCATCACCTTCGGGAGCGCGGAGGGGCTACGAGAAGCGCTGCGGACAGTGCCGGATGATCTGCTGCTCGTGGAAACCGATGCGCCGTACCTCACGCCGAAACCGAACCGGGGACGGGTCAATGCGACGTACCTCATGCCGTGGACGGTGCGACGCATAGCCGAGGAGCGAGGTGTCGACGTCGATCAACTGTGCGATGACATTGTCGCGAACACGCATCGTGCGTTCGGCCATTGGTGAGACGTGACGGGTGAAGCGTGAGGCGCGAACGGTGAGTGTTGAACAGTGAGTAACGAACGGTGAGCCGACTCCTTGGCGCCGCCGATGTTCGCCGCATCGCTACCGAACTCGATATTCGCCCCACCAAAAAGTGGGGTCAGAACTTCGTCATCGACCCGAATACCGTCGAGCGGATCGTGCGGCTGGCGAACGTGTCGCGAGACGACGTCGTGGTGGAAGTGGGCCCGGGCCTGGGCAGTCTGACGTTGGCCCTGCTGCGGTCGGGTGCGCAGGTGGTCGCGGTCGAGATCGATGCACGGTTGGCCGACCGGTTGCCCCGAACGATCGGCGAATTCGACCCGGCGGCCATCGATCGACTCGCTGTTGTCAACGCCGATGCCCTGCAGGTGCATCAGTTGCCGAGTGCGCCGACGATGCTCGTGGCGAATCTCCCCTACAACGTCTCCGTCCCGGTGGTCCTGCACTTGCTTGCAGAGTTCGACAGCATTCACCGGGTCTTGGTGATGGTGCAACGTGAGGTGGCTGATCGGCTGTGCGCCGAGCCTGGTTCTCGGACGTACGGGGTGCCCAGCGTCAAGGCGCGATGGTTCGGTGACGTCGCGTACGCGGGCGACGTGTCTCGGACGGTGTTCTGGCCCGTCCCCAACGTCGACTCCGGCCTGGTGTCCTTGACGCGAACGGCCCCACCCGCAGGGGTAACGCGCGACGAGGTCTTCACCCTCATCGATGCGGCATTCGCGCAGCGACGCAAGCAGTTGACGTCCGCCCTTTCTGGCTGGCTTCCGGGCCGCGGCGTCGTGCACGAGGTCCTCGATGCGGCGGGTGTGGATCCGCGAGCGCGGGGCGAGGAATTGAGCCTGGAGGATTTCTGTGCGATCGCGCGCGCGGCGAGGAGCCCCGGGTAGGCCGTAACCTGGCGCTGTGTCCGTCGTTGTTCGCGCACCCGCGAAGATCAACCTGCAGTTGAGCGTTGGTCCGCTGCGAGACGACGGTTACCACGAACTCGTCTCGGTCTTCCACGCTGTCTCGTTGGTCGACGTCATTACCGCCCAACGCGGCGAGGGCGTCCAGGTTTCCATGAGCGGTGAGGGTTCAGAGTCGCTGGCCACCGATGACAGCAACCTGGTGGTGCAAGCGATTCACGCGCTCGCGCAACACGCGCAGATCGATCCCCACGTGAGCATCCACGTGGAGAAGTCCATTCCCCTTGCCGGAGGAATGGCGGGCGGAAGCGCCGATGCGGCGGGAACACTGGTTGCCTGCGATGCGTTGTGGGGGACCGGGTTGTCTCGGGAGGAGCTTGCCGACATCGGTGCCCGGCTCGGATCAGACGTGCCGTTTGCGCTGTTCGGCGCGAACGCTATTGGTCGACGTCGTGGCGAAAAGATCATGCCGGTGCTGGGTCAGGGACAGTTCCACTGGGTGTTCGCCCTGGCGGACGAAGGCTTGTCGACGCCGGCGGTCTATCGACAGTGCGACACGTTGCGCGAGGGAGAGCAGATCCGGCCACCCGAGGTGTCCGATGCGCTGTTGCATGCGCTTCGCCAGGGAGACGCAAACGCGCTGGCCGCCGCGCTTCACAACGACCTTCAACCGGCCGCAATATCCCTGCGCCCCGCGCTGCGCAGTCTGCTCGAAGCCGGCGTCGAATATGGGGCGCTGGCCGGAGTCGTCTCCGGCAGCGGACCCACGTGTGCATTCCTGTGCCGCGACAGCGCGCACTCGATCGATGTGGCCGTTGCCATGACGGCGACGGGCATGTGTCGAACGGTGAAGCGCGCGACCGGGCCGGCGCCCGGTGCTCGGGTGGTTACCTCGACGGTGTGAATTGCTGCATCAGGTCGCGGAGCAAGTCCGCGAGTTCTACCCGTTCAGCATCGCTCAGTGACTCCAGCAAGAGTTGCTCGTGGGACAGCAGATCGGTGAAGGCTCCATCGACGGCGAGGCGACCAGCGTCGGTGAGTTCCACACGCACCCCACGTCGGTCGGTCGGGTCGGGTTGACGCTGAACGAAGGTTCGCGCCTCGAGTCGGTCGATGCGATTGGTCATGGTTCCGCTGGTGACCATGGTTTGGGTCGCCAATTGCCCTGGGGACAAGGCGTAGGGAGTGCCCGAGCGCCGCAGCGCCGCGAGCACGTCGAACTCCCACCCTTCGAGGTCGTGTTGGGCGAAGGCCGACGTCCGCGCCTGGTCAAGGTGTCGGGCCAATCGAGTGACGCGGGACAAGACGCTTAGCGGGCGGACGTCCAGATCGGGACGTTCGCGATTCCACGCTTCGACGATGCCGTCGACGTCATCCATGCCGCCATGCTAGATCAAGACTCTTGACGACGAGATTCTTGATGGTCTATTTCTTGTTTCGCTTGCGGCCTTTCTCAACGGTATGCAGCGTTGGTTTGGGCTCCAAGTGCTCGAGGCCGTTCCATGCGAGGTTGACCAGGTGGGCGACAACGTCGTCCTTCCCGGGCTTGCGAACATCGAGCCACCACTGCCCGGTGAGCGCCACCATGCCCACGAGTGCCTGGGAGTACACGGCCGCGTACTTGGTGCTGATGTCGTGGCTATCGAATTCGCGCGCCAAGAGGTGTTCGACCTGCGCGGCAATGTCGACGATCAAGCTGGCAAAGGAACCGCTGGACTGCGAGACCGGCGAGTCCCGGACCAGAATGCGGAAGCCTTCGGGGTTGTCGTCGATGTAATCGAACAACGCCATGCCTGCCTGTTCGAGGAGGGCGCGGGCGGTGCCCGCGGTGAGCGCGTCGGAGATGGACGCCAGGAGATCGTTCATCTCGCGGTCGACGAGAACCGCGTATAACCCTTCCTTGCCACCGAAGTGCTCGTAGACGACGGGCTTGGACACACCAGCTTTCGCCGCGATCTCCTCGACGCTGACCGCCTCGAAACCTTTGTCCGCGAACAGAGTCCGTCCGACATCGAGGAGTTGCTCTCGACGCTCTTGGCCGGTCATGCGCACCTTGGAGCTCTTGCCCGAGGGCGCGCGGTTGCGGCTTTGCGTTCGCGTCGATCTCGACTGTCGCGTCGCCGTTCGCCCCGACGCCGAACTCAGTTCGATGACGGTGCTGTCCAGGGCTTCGCCCTCGGCGATGTCCTCGGAACGATCGGCTGGCTGTGGTGTCACGCGCTAGTGCTGGACGCGCTCGCCGCATCTGCTGTCGCCGGCGGCTGGTAGCCGCGGATGCGGGGTGCCATTGACGGATCGATGAGCTTCTTAGCGAGACGCTCGGGCTTGGGCCAGCGCACGTCGTGCGCGAGATTCACGCGCTCGAGCATGCGAATGACTCCGGCGCTGGGGTCGATCTGACCCTTGAGTACTCCATGGCGAGCGCACGTCGGGTCTACGTGGTGCAGGTTGTGCCAGGACTCGCCGAAGGAGGGAATCGCCAGCCAATTCACGTTGCTGGAGAGGTCGCGGCTTTTGAAGGGACGCTTGCCGAACACGTGGCAGATCGAGTTGATCGACCACGTCACGTGGTGCACGAATGCGACGCGAACAACGCCGCCCCAGAACATGCCCGTCAGGAACCCGAGCCACGACCACGTGATCAGGCCGCCGATGATGCCGGGCAACAGGAACGTCATGACGACGATGATGGGAAAGGCGTTATTGATGCGCTGCAGATCCTTGTCGTCGCGGATGTCCGGCGCGTACTGGTCCACGGTGGCCTGCTCTTCGGAGAAGAGCCATCCCATGTGGGCGAACACCAATCCCTTGCCAATGGCTTTGCGGGAGGTTCCGAACCGCCACGGTGAATGCGGGTCGCCAATTTCATCGGAGAACTTGTGGTGCTTGCGGTGGTCGGCCACCCACTGGTTGATCGAACCCTCGAGCGCGTACGAGCCCATGATCGCGAGGGCGATCTTGACTGGACGGGGTGCCTTGAAGGAGCCGTGGGTGAAAAAGCGGTGGTAGCCGACGGTGATCCCCAGACCGGTGAGCGCCCAGAAGCCGAGAAGCAAGCCGATGTCAACCCAGGACACCAGGCCCCAGTAGATCATCGGGATCACGCCGAGCAGAGCGAGCGTCGGTCCGACGACGAAGATCCCGATGGTGATCTTCATGGGGGTGCTGAGGAAGATCGCGTCGCCGTCGTCGACCTTCTCAAAATCCTGGACAAGCGCCATGGGGAACCCTTCGTACGTGGTGGAGGCCGTTCCACGCGAGGCTGCGTGGCCGAACCTACGGTTGCGTAACTTACGGTACCGTAACCGTCGGAATCCGGCCACCCGAGGCTCCCCACCGGCGGGTCTTAGGGTTGAGCCCGCACCAGGACATCTCCCTGATCCCCGGTCGTCTAGTGGCAGGACAGCGGACTTTGAATCCGTCAACGGAGGTTCGAATCCTCCCCGGGGAGCCCCACCCATCCCTCAATAGGCGCCGTACTCGCCGCCTCCGCGCGATCCGAGAAATTCACCGACCAGGCGATCGCGCTCGAATAGTCGAACGGTTCCACGAGCGGTACCGCCGTTCCACAGCGAGTGATGGTTCTTGACGCCATCGGGGTTCTCGTAGTTCATCAACAACATTTCCTCCGTGGGGCACCAGAAGTCGATCTCGATGCGGTGGGTGAAGGTCTTTGCCGAGATGCGCCACCGAACCTTGTCCGACTCGACGGTGCACTCGAAGGATTGTCGCGACCCGGTCCAGAACTTGGAGAAGTTGAATTCGAATAGTTCACCGCGCAAGAAGAAGGCGATCAGCAACTTGCTGGACAGTCGTCGTCCGAACAGGACCGGAGTGCCACCGCCGACGTCCAGACACGTCAGGGGCAGGGCCTCACCCGAGGCTGCGTCCACGAATTGCGCGCAGTTCAACCACACCCACGGGTTGGTGTAGTCCTGACCCCAGTTCTTGTCCTGGTATCCGCTGCTGGTCTCCGGCTCCACGATGAAGCGTCGACCGTTGAAATCGATCTCGCCGGAGTACTCAGTCTTGATTCCGGCGACGTGCCAAAACATCTGGAAGGCCCTGGTGGTCCGAAAGAGTGCGTCGGCGCCGTAACCGACGGAGTAGGACAGTTGCTTGTTGGCGGTGAGATCCCAGGACATCGAGCCGTGATCGGACATCCACTCCGGATGCGACGCTGCCTCGTCGGCGGATACCGAGACAGAGCCCGCGAGATGTGACTCCGTCACAGTGGCGTCGCCAATCCGCGCATCCAGGTGGTGTGTGTCGAACGAGCAGTCGTCGGAAGCGACGTAGTTGTGCAGCTGCGTGGGCTCAGGGCCCCAGCAGCCGGCGTTGAGCATCCCGTAGGACGGACGGATCCCGGCCTCGCGATTCGATGGCAACTGCCCCAGGATCGGAGCCGAGCCGCCGAGGCCAGGGTTGATCGAGAAGTATTCGATGAAGAAGCTCCGCGGCTCGTTGGTCACCGCATCGAATCCGGTGAGCGAATGCCACCACCAGTCGTAACCGCGCGTGGCCAGAGGCCCGGTAAGCATGTATGCGTTGCGATCGGCCACAGGCAGCATGCAAGCACAGTCACGGTGCGTGCGGGGGACGGGATCGCAGTTCGTCGGCTGCGCTTTCTGGAGCCGCGGCGCGAGGCAAAACTCCGGTGGGACACAGGAGCGAACCGGGGCGTGAACTGATCTAGTGATGCACCAAACTAGGTCCATGAGCACGCGCCCCGGGGTCGTCATCATCCTGGCCGCCGGTGAGGGCAAGCGGATGAAGTCCGCCGTACCGAAAGTCCTCCATCCGATCGCTGGGCGGTCCCTTGTCGGACACGTCATCGAAGCCGCGGCTCACCTCGAGCCCGAGCACGTGGTGGTCGTCGTCGGCCACGGTCGGGAACACGTGGTTGAGCATCTGGCGGAGATCGCGCCGTGGGTCGTGCCGGTTGTGCAAGACGAGCAGCGCGGCACCGGGCACGCGGTGCGAATCGCCCTGGACGATCTCGCGTCCCGGGGCGTGTCTTCCGACAGACCGATTGTTGTGCTCACCGGAGATACGCCACTCGTCAACGGAGGAACCCTGGATGGGTTGATGTCTGCCCACAGTGGTGCGTGCACTGTGCTGACGGCCACCGTCGCGTCCCCCACCGGGTACGGCCGAATCGTGCGAAACGGCAACGCAGTCGCGGCGATCGTGGAAGAGCGTGACGCGAGCGACGAACAACGGCTGATCAACGAGATCAACGCAGGAATGTATGTCTTCGAGTCATCAGCCCTCGTCGAGCGCATCGCGCGCCTGGACACCGACAACGCTCAGAGCGAGGAGTACCTCACCGACGTCGTGAGCATGATCACCGCAGACGGGCTGGTGGTGAACGCTCACGTTTCGGCCGACTCCGATGACATCCGCGGCGTGAACGACCGGGTGCAACTGGCCGAGGCGGCGGCGATCATGCGCGATCGAATCAACGAGAGTTGGATGCGCGCCGGCGTGAGCATCGCCGATCCCGCGAGCACCTGGATCGATGTGGACGTGGAAATCGAGCCGGACGCGCATTTGTTGCCACAGACCATCTTGCGGGGCCCGACCGCCATCGCCGCGAGAGCCCGCGTTGGCCCGGGAACCACGCTGGTGGCCTGTGAGGTCGGGGCGGACAGCGAAGTGATCCATACCTGGGCCGAACTCGCGGTGATCGGCGACAACGCCCGCGTTGGACCGTTCACCTACCTGCGACCGGGGGCCAACCTGGGAGCGGGCGCCAAGGCCGGGGCGTATGTGGAGATCAAGAACTCCTCCGTCGGTGACGGAGCCAAAGTTCCGCACCTGTCCTACGTCGGTGATGCGGACATCGGCGAGGACAGCAACATCGGTGCAGCCACCGTGTTCGTTAACTACGACGGTCAGGACAAGCACCGCACGGTGGTCGGGCGGGATGTGCGCATCGGAAGCGACTCCATGCTGGTGGCTCCGGTCGAAATCGGCGACGGCGCATACACCGCAGCGGGCTCGGTGATCACCGATGACGTTCCTCCGGGAGCGATGGCGGTCGGGCGAGCTCGCCAGCGGAACATCGAGGGGTGGGTCGAGAGGCGTCGAGCGGACTCAGCATCAGCGCGGTCTGCCAGGGCGGCGAACGACGGTGACGGCGCGTCTGACAAGGTTCAGTCAGAGGATTCCGTTCGGGAGGAATGAGTGGCCGAAAAGTCCGTACCCACACAAAAGCGTCTCGTGCTTCTCAGCGGCCGATCGCACCCCGAACTCGCCGAGTCCGTCGCCGACGAACTCGGCATCGCTTTGTCTCCGACGCTGGCTTACGACTTCGCCAACGGTGAGATCTTCATTCGTTTCCGGGAGTCCGTTCGCGGGACGGATGCCTTCGTCCTGCAGAGCCACACCACGCCGATCAACACGTGGATCATGGAGCAACTGATCATGATCGACGCGCTCAAGCGCGCATCGGCCAAACGCATCACCGTAATCGTCCCCTTCTACGGCTACGCCCGCCAGGACAAGAAGCACCGGGGCCGCGAGCCGATCTCCGCACGGTTGATGGCCGATTTGTTCAAGGCGGCCGGCGCCGATCGATTGATGACGGTCGACCTGCACACCTCCCAGATTCAGGGCTTCTTCGACGGCCCGGTGGACCACCTGTTCGCGCTCCCCCTCCTCGCCGAGCACGTGGCCTCACGGGTAGCCACCGACCAGATCACCGTGGTGTCGCCGGACGCTGGACGGGTGCGCGTTGCCGAACGATGGACCGACGTCCTCGGCGCCCCTCTCGCGATCATCCACAAACGCCGTGATCCCGATGTGCCGAACCAGGTCCGCGTCTTCGAAGTCGTCGGTGATGTGCAGGATCGAGTCTGCGTGGTTGTCGACGACATGATCGACACCGGCGGCACGATCGTGAAGGCAGCTGAGACGCTGCTCGAGAACGGCGCCAAAGACGTCATCGTCGCGGCAACGCACGGCATCTTGAGCGATCCGGCTCGCGATCGTCTCCAGCAATCGCAGATCTCCGAAGTAGTCGTCACGGACACGCTGCCGATCCCCCCGGAGCGACAGTTCGACAAATTGACCGTGCTGTCGATTGCACCGATTCTGGCCACAGCCATCAACGAGGTATTCACCGATGGATCGGTGACCTCAATGTTCGAAGCCGCCACGGCGGACGAAGCCTCCTCGCACTAGGCCCGGTGTCCCCAGGCTCAACGGCGTCCCCCTAGACTTCCGACGTCCTCGGCGAGGGAGGCCGTCCTACCGGACCGGTCGCCGTGATCGACGCGGGTGGTGCCACCTGACGTCTGTCCGCACCCCCGCGAGGCATGCCGCATAGTCGTGCAACCGCATGACGAAACGCCGAGGAGAACACGTGACCAACGTCGACATCACCGCTGAGCCCCGCAGCGACTTCGGAAAAGGGGCGGCCCGGCGACTGCGTCGCTCGGGAAGCGTTCCCGCCGTCATCTATGGCACGGGAATCGAACTCACCCACGTGGCTATCGATGAGCACGAGATCGACCTGGCGCTGCGCAAGCCGCGGGTGGTCCTGAACATCTCCTACGACGGCAACACCTACCTCACCAAGCCTCGCGACGTCCAGCGTGACCCGGTCAAGCAGCACCTCGAACACGTCGACCTCGTCATCATCACCAAGCAGGAGGCCGCGATTCGAAGCTCGTATGCCGATGCCGTCGCAAAGGCCGAAATTGCCGCTGCAGAAGCTGGATACGACGCCGCATCCGTGATCATGGCTCTCGAGGAAGCCGTGGCTCGGGGCGAGGATCCGTTGGAAGCCGTCGATCACGCCGTTGCCGACGTCAAGGCCAAGGCCGCAGAGATGGCGGCGGCCGCGGCGGCACGCGAAGCTGCACGCGAGGCCGCAGAGGCCGCAGAGGCCGCCGAGGTTGCAGCCGACGGCGACGCCGGCGAGGCTGCGCCTGCTCCGAGCAGCGACGAGGCATCCGCGGAGTAGTGCGCTTGCCCCGTACGCACTCGACACCCTGGGGGCTGCCACGCTCATGTCCGATCCCTGGCTGATCGTGGGTCTGGGAAATCCCGGACCCGAGTACGCCGCGACCCGACACAACATCGGAGCGATGGCCGTCGACGTAATCGCCGGCAGCACGAGCGCAACACTGTCCCGACACAAGAAGGTGCACGCCCGCATCGCCGAAACCCATCTCGGTTTCCCCGGCGATCGGGTGTCGGTCATCGCCTGCGCTCCGCTGTCCTACATGAACGAAAGCGGCGGACCCGTCAAGGCCGCCATGAACTTCTATCGGATTCCTCCCGAGCGACTCGTCGTCGTGCACGACGAACTCGACATTGACTTCGCCACCCTTCGCATCAAGAAGGGTGGAGGTGACGGTGGGCACAACGGCCTGAAGAGCATCCGCTCTGCGATCGGAACCGGGGACTATTTCCGCATCCGGCTCGGCATCGGACGCCCCGTCGGTCGCCAAGCCCCAGCGGACTACGTCTTGCAGGCGTTCTCCAGTGCCCAACGCGCGGACCTTCCCGGCTTCTTGTCCCGAGGCGCGGAGGCCGCCGAGGCCTTAATTCGACAAGGACTCGACGTGGCGCAGAATGCATACAACGAACGTTCGTCCAGCGGTGACGATGCCAGCACAGGAGGAAAGGGATGAACGATCCACGTTCCGATGCCGCTATCTCTCGCGACGTCGCCCAGGACGCCGGTCAACTCCTGCTGCAGATACGACGGGACTTCATTGCCGAACACGGTCCCATCGGGGACAAAGAGACGGCGAACAAGCTGCGCGATCGAGCCGATGCGGCGTCGAACGATCTGATCCTGGATTTCCTTTCTTCGGTTCGACCACACGACGCGGTACTGAGCGAAGAAGCCAAGGACGATCCATCCCGCCTGGACGCCGAGCGGGTGTGGATCGTCGACCCCCTCGACGGAACGTGGGAGTACGGACAAGACCGCGCGGATTT
>RGQW01000311.1 GCA_010029945.1 Actinomycetota bacterium
GCACAACGCGTGTGCAGCACAGCAGCAGCAGATCCGACATCACGAATCAACACCTCTCGTGAATCTGCATCTAGTTCGCGCATGATGCGCCGAGGGACCGTGTCACCGGCGACATGGCGACTCACGAGAACTTGCCGATCATCGATCGCGAACTGCCCGACGAGAACGGGTACGGGCACCCCCACGGCGTCGGCATTGCGCAGCACGTCGGCCTCGATCTCCATGTCGGCCTCCGACTGGTCTCGTGCTACCTGGATGACGAGTCGTCGTGAAGCATCGCTGATGGACTCTGCAGTGAACGACACCCGAGAGGCGCCGCCTGTCAACGCGCGCAGGTTGCCCCAATCGACGCTCGCGTCGCACATCTGTACAGCACGTTGCGCGATTGACCGCTCCTGATCGTCCACCACCGACTCAGTCTTTCATTCTTCGTTGCTCGTGTTCATGCTTGCAGTCAGTCACCACCACTCTGGGCAGCGTGGACGGCTGCATGTGATGATGCTCGCATGCAGAACAATGCAACGGCCGTTCGGATGGCCTCGATGACCGTTGAACGAGGCCTCAGCCGCATCTGTGGGCCAATCGACCTCACCGTCGGACGCGGTGAATTCTGGATCGTGCTCGGCCCGAACGGATCGGGTAAATCCACCCTTGCCGCCGTTGCAGCCATGCGCGCACATCCAACACGCGGCAGCGTCGAGGTGCTGGGGGCCGAACTGGGACGAATTGACCTTCGGGTGCATCGACGCCGAGTCGGATATCTCTCGGCAGCGCTGATCGACCAGATTCGCCCCAGCGCTGTCGCCAGCGATGTTGTGATGACGGCACTGAACGATGCACTTGACCCGTGGTGGCACACCTACACCGCGAGCGATCGCGAGGCCGCCGTCGCCGCGTTGGCCATATTCGGTGTGAGGGACCGGGCGGATCGAACCATCGGAACAATGTCCTCAGGCGAGATCCAAAGGTGCCTACTTGCCCGCTCAATCGTGACATCGCCTGGCTTGGTTGTTCTAGATGAGCCGTCGGCGCGCCTCGACCTCGGCGGACGTGAAGCTCTCATCAGTGCACTGTGTGACCTCCACGCCCACGACCCCAGCCGATCATTAA
>RGQW01000312.1 GCA_010029945.1 Actinomycetota bacterium
GTCGGAGTTGCCCCCGGATCCTCATCGGCTCCCTGCCCAGGGAGAGTGGTTCTCTGCCGATGCAGAGAGGCATCTGCTTGACCGTCCCAAGTTCTGCCCCATGTGCGGCGGAGATCTCGAAGCCGATGGCGGGATCACGACGGAGTACTGGGCTGGGGACACTCGTAACTTCATGACGTGGTGTGGCGACTGCGGTTGGTTCGGAGAAGTCGTGCGCTTCGACATGGTCACGATTCAAGAGGAAGAGCACTGACACCACCAGAAGAGTCCGACGAGTCTCGACGTCAGTCCATCGCCGACACCATCGTCAGTGCCCGCGAAAGCGCACGCTTGCTGGATGCATCCACGATCGACATCGGGCTCGACGAGGCGTACGGGGTTCAAGACCGAGTTCATCATCGACTGCGGGCGGATTCGCCGACGGTAGGTTTCAAACTCGGCTACACGTCCCAGGTCATGCGAGAAGCTATGGGAATCGACGAGCCAAATCACGGCCCGTTGACCGAATCGATGGTGGTCACATCCGGAACTGTCGTGTCCGGTCTCCTTCAACCCAAGGTCGAACCCGAACTAGCAGTCTTCCTAGACGCGCAGGGACGCGTGGAGCGGACCGTGGCGAGTCTTGAGGTTGTCGACTCGATCTGGCAGGACTATCGATTCACCTGGGCTCACAACACCGCAGACGGTTCGTCGGCGGCGTTCGCTGTTCTCGGAGAAGCGATGCCGGAGGGTTGCTCGCCGGACTCGGTCGACATCACGTTGACCTCGAGTGATGGAAGCAGTAGTTCGGCGTCGGGGAATGCCTCCGGACTCGACCTCCCGGAAAGTCTTGTGTGGCTCGCCAACCACTCAGATCTCCCGCGCGATCTTCGCGCTGGCGACGTCATTTTGACCGGTGGGTTGGCGAAACCGCTCGACCTGCGCGCGGGCGGATGGATTGACGCCACCTTCGTTGTGGGTGAGTGGACAACCACTGTCCGTGTCGAGCGAGGTGCGGATTGATTTCTGGACTTGTCTGGGATTTCGGCGGCCCTGTTCTTTTGACGCCGTTCGAGTTGGTCAGCATCGGCGACGATCTCGGTCAGTGGAAGTGCGAGACGCCTGATGTC
>RGQW01000313.1 GCA_010029945.1 Actinomycetota bacterium
TTGAAGTCACCCATCACCACCGACGGCATTCCCCACCCGTCGACAACCTCCACAAGTTCCTGCGCCTGCTCCGCATTGACCGGCGTCGCTCCCTCACTCCACAGTGATTCCAAGTGGGTGGTCACGAAGCGAACCTCGCCTGCGCCGACCGCGAGATCGATCCACACGTAGCCGCGATCGATCTCGAAAAGCACCGGAACAATCGAGTAGATCGTTGAGTAGTCACCCTGACCGACGTCCCGTACGTCGTCTGCGCGATCCGCCCGCACCAGCAGCGCGTCACCGATGGTGAACCCACACGCCGCGGAGTCCGTTCCAAAAAACGGTTGGAAAGTCTTCGGGTCGCGGACGGTTGTCAGATACGGAAGAACAGGAATGGAGTAGCCAGGATTCATGGCTGTCCGGTCACCGGCGGACGCAAGGACGTACTCCACTCCCGTGTCCTGAGTCGCTTCCAGTAATTGGTCGAGAAAATCGAAGACAACCGTGGACGATCCGAACAATGTCGGTCGGCATTCCCACGTGGTTGCTTCCTGAATTGCGACCACATCGGGAGCATCCGCTGCCAGCTCCGCCGCCAGCAGGGGCGCTCGACGTGAGAAGTCGGTGGCCGCCACCTGCTCCCACATCAGTTGAGCCGCTGCAGGCATATCGGGCAGCAACTCCAAAGCCGAGCCGACATCGGCGCCGAGGTAGATGTTTCGACTAACGACCGTCACCGTGGCGTCTGCGTCGGCTTGCATGGGTATCTCGTGCGCGAACGCTATGCGCGCGCTGGCTGCTTGTGCGCTGGTTTCTGACGGGTTCGTCGTGTGCGCGACACCAGTGATCGCAAGCACCAACCCCATCGCGAGCATGCGGGCGTAGCGAAGCCTGCGCGCTGGTGGGCGACCAGACGTGCCCGCATCCCGTGACCTCTCTGACGCTCGAGGATGAGTAGAACGCGGCATCACGAACGATGAACGTCGATCATGTCGCGAATCAACGCTCGGTCGACCTGCCAGTCGATCGGCACTTTGACGGTCTTCTTATTCAGTTCATAGTCGCCAAGGCGCTCGCGAAACTGGTCGATGACACCGTCACCGAAGGGGGCGAGGAGCAAGTGCTTG
>RGQW01000314.1 GCA_010029945.1 Actinomycetota bacterium
GGTTTCCCAGGCTACGATCCGAACTTCCTCTCCGGCGACTACGAGCGTGACTCCACCGCTGTGTACGTGGACCTCTCCGCAGACGTCACGGAAGATCTGTTCCTCCAGGGCGCCGTGCGCTACGAAGACTACTCCGACTTCGGCAACGAGACCGTGGGTAAGGTTGCAGCGCGCTACCGTCTGAGCGACAAGTTCGCCATCCGTGGCTCTCTCGGCACGGGCTTCCGGGCACCGACCCCGGGTCAGCAGGGTACGACCAACGTGTCCACCCGTCTGCCCAACGGTTTCCCCGTGGCCACCGGTCTGTTCCCGGCGGGCGGTCCCATCGCGCAAGCGCTGGGGGCTACTCCGCTGAAGGCTGAGACCTCCACGAACATCACCTTCGGCTTCACCGCTGACCTCGAGGACATCTCCCTGACGGTGGACTTCTACCGCATCGAGATCGAAGACCGCTTCAATGCGATCTCCACTCGGGACGTGAGCAGCACCGCAGCCGCTGGCTCCGATGCCCGTAGCAACTTCGAAGCCCTTCAGGCGGCTGGGGTTGTGGGCGCCGAGTCCATCGGTGGGGTGTTCTACTTCACCAACGCCTTCGATACCGAGACCACCGGTATGGATATCGTGGCCACCATGCCCGTCGAGTGGGACAACGGCATGAGCACGAACCTGACGGCGTCCGTGAACTACAACACGGAGAACATTCAGGGCGATGCCTCGGCGTTCTTCAATATTGAAGACGTGTATGACTTTGAAAACGCCCAGCCGAACTGGCGCGGTGTGTTCACGGCGAACCACGACTTCAACAACGCTCTGTCCATGATGGTTCGCGCCAGCTACTACGGCGAAGAGACCAACTCGGACCAAGGCGGCGGCCGTTTCACCGGCTTCCAGACCTTCAAGCCGGTCGTGTTCTGGGATCTCGAAGGCACCTACCGCATCAACGAGAACTTCGCGCTCTCGCTGGGTGGTCGGAACATCTTCGACGAGTATCCCGATGAGCTCGACAAAGTTGCCACGGACAACGACCAGTGCTGCGGTCGGGTCTACTCCTCCGGGACCTTCGTGCCCTGGCAGGGTGGCTACTACTACGCGCGTCTCCGCGCGGAGTT
>RGQW01000315.1 GCA_010029945.1 Actinomycetota bacterium
TACTACTATTACCAAACACATGAGTTGGGTTAGTCAGAATACTTGTATTACCATCTCCAAAATCCCATCGTGAACTCAACCCACTTGGAGTACTAGCATTTTGTAGACTAATCTGCGTATCTCCACAACCCGTTGTATCCGACATACTAAAATTAGCTGTAGGGTCTTTGATTGTTGTAAACCTTCTGACTAATGTATCTCCTTTACACCCGTAACTATTACTAGTTATTAACCGCACATAAGTCGTATCATCATCCTTACTCATCGTATAGCTCTTAAAGCTTACTCCTTGAAAACTACTTAATATTGTTGATGAGTCCGATCCGAATATCGTCCAACTATATACATCATTCGCACTAGCATACTGTGCTAAATTAATCAGTGACGAATCCATCACTAATGGAGCACAGCCTGTTGTCGATGTTGGATTAAAATCTGATCTAGCATCCGGATGAATTACCACCGTATCTACAAACGTATCTTTACAACCATGCTGACTGGTTGATATCAATTCTACTGCATATAAACTATCTACCACCCCTGTGTTTGTATACAACTTCTTGGGATCTCGCTGAACAGATCCAAAATCCCATACAAAACTCATCGTTCCTATCCCCTCTGAATTATATGGATCTGACAAGTTCGTGAAAGACGCTGTATCTGGACTACAACTGTCTGGCAAACTATATCGATACTTCGCCAATGGCTTTGGATAAACCACCGTTTGCTGTGTGTCTCGGTCTATACACCCCTCTTTAGAAGTACTGGTTAATATGAATCGATAATTTATCGATGCTTGTGTCGTGTTTAATGGCATCGATACTGTAGGCTCATATAACGTATCATTCAAACTTACCCCTGTACTTGGATTGACTTCCCACTTATAGCTGTGTCCATACAACGACGATGTATCTGTATGATTATCCGTCAATAAACCAACTGATCCACAACTCCCTGTATCTATACTAAAACGCGTATTAGGTCGTGAGTAAACCACCACACTGTCGGTTATTGAATCTTTACAACCGTCTACTGAAGTCACTAAAAGCTTTATGGTATAAGTTGTATCAACTTCACTAT
>RGQW01000316.1 GCA_010029945.1 Actinomycetota bacterium
TACTTCCCGGCCCTGATGTTGCAGTACGCGATCCAGTTCATCGCGGTCACGATGCCGGCAACGGCCGCGCGGATGGCGATGAACATTCGCTTCTTCCAAGGTTTCGGCTTCCCGCCTGTTCAAGCCGTGTCCGTGGGCGTCATTGACGGCTTCAGCGGGTTCATCGTTCAGGTGCTGTTCTTGTTGACCATCTGGATTCTGGGCCTCTCGGGTTTCACCGTCAGCCTGGCGTCGATCTTCACCGAAAGCACCGGTCGCGACTTCTCCGGCTTGGTCACGATCGCTGAAATCGTTCTGGTACTGATCGTGCTCCTGATACTCGTGGCGTTGATCATCCGTCGAGTCCGCACCTTCGTTCGCTCGATACTCCCCAAGGCCCGGGAGATGATCCGGGATTCCTTCAACAACGTCCGCGAATCCTTCAGCGTTGTCCGCCAGCCTCGGAAAATCCTGATGCTGCTGGGAGGCAACGCCGGAGCGCAGGTCATGCAGGCCATCGTCCTGGGCATCTGCCTCAAGGGCTTCGGGTATGACGCGAGCCTGTCGCAGCTCATCCTCATCAACACCCTGGTCAGCCTGTTCGCCGGCCTGATGCCGATCCCTGGCGGCGTCGGCGTCGCCGAAGCTGGCTACACCCTGTGCTTACAAGCCATCGGAGTCCCGGCCGACGTCGCCTTGACCACGGCGACCACGTTCCGCCTCGTCACCTTCTACCTACCTCCGATCTACGGCGTCTTCGCGATTCGCTTCCTGCGCAAGCACGAGTACGTGTAGAGGTAGAGATCGTCCGGAGAGACGCTGGACACTCAAGACCGGAACCGAACTAACCCAACCCAACCCAGCGATCTGCACCGTTGCCCTACAGCGGCGTCCTCATCGGGGAAGGTGTCCGTGAAGGGCAAGAAGAAGGGCACCTGCACGGTGAAAGCCAAAGCCAGCAAGGTGAAACGCAAGTACAAGTCGTTTACGGAGTTCTACAATTCCCGAGTGAAGTAACCCAGACTGCCCGGCACCCCGCAGGGGAGCGTGCCGGGCGTTAGACCCGGAGCGG
>RGQW01000317.1 GCA_010029945.1 Actinomycetota bacterium
GGTGGCCAAAACGAGATGAATACCAGCAGCCCGAGCAAGTTGAGTGATGCGCACGATGGCATCTTCAACGTCGCGCGGGGCGACCATCATCAAGTCCGCCAGCTCGTCCACGATCACGAGGAGGTAGGGGTAGGGCCGCAGGACACGGTGACTTCCCGCCGGTGCTGTCACCTTCCCGGCTCGCACCGCGGCATTGAAATCATCCACGTGCCGGAATCCGAAATGCGCAAGGTCGTCGTAACGCTTGTCCATCTCGGCAACAACCCACTGCAAGGCATCCGCGGCTTTCTTCGGGTGGGTGATGATCGGGGTGATCAAGTGCGGAACACCTTCGTAAACACTCAACTCCACTCGCTTGGGATCCACGAGGATCATCCGCACTTCGTCCGGTGTTGCTCGCATCAAAATCGATGTGATCAACGAATTGATGCAGCTCGACTTGCCCGCACCCGTGGCTCCGGCGACGAGGATGTGCGGCATCTTGGCGAGGTTCGCAATAACGAACTCCCCCTCGACGTCCTTGCCCAGCGCAACCACCATCGGGTGTTGATCGGCGGCCGCAGATGAACTGCGCAGCACATCTCCAACCGCCACGAGCTCACGGTCGGTGTTGGGGATTTCGATACCGATGGCCTTCTTCCCAGGAATCGGACTCAGAATCCGAACATCGGCGCTGGCCACCGCGTAGGCGATGTTCTTGCTCAGGGCGGTCACCCGCTCGACTTTCACGCTCGGTCCGAGCTCGATCTCGTAGCGCGTGACCGTGGGTCCCCGCAGAAAGCCGGAGACTTCCGCGTCGATCCCAAACTGATCGAGGACTTCACGCAGGGCTTTGACCACCTGGTCGTTCGCCGGCGTGGACTTCTTGTGCCCGGCACCGGTTTTGAGTAACTCCGCCTTGGGGAGTCGATACCGGCCCGAGGTCATCACCGGCATCTGCGTGGGCGAGCCTTCCGGGGTGGGATCGATCACCGGCTCGGGCGCGGCGGCTGCTGCTGCGACTGCGGCTGCGGCCGGAGCCGCGGCAGGAGCGGAGGCACCGGTATCCGCA
>RGQW01000318.1 GCA_010029945.1 Actinomycetota bacterium
AAAGCCTCAACACACACTTCGTTGGCGCCGTTCAACACCGCCGGCGCCGTCCCGCCGGCCTGCCCGGCGCGCCGGGCCAAGCTCACCGCCGGGAACGCGTCCTCATCCAGCGGGAAGAAATCCCACGAGGTCGCCTGCTCCCACGAGCATGCAGGCGCGGCGCCGGCCACCCGGTGCGGCCAATCCAGACCCAGCGCGATCGGCAGCCGCATGTCGGGTGGGGACACTTGCGCGATCGTCGATCCGTCGACGAACTCCACCATCGAATGCACGATCGATTGCGGATGCACCACCACGGAGATATCCGAGAACTCCACATCGAACAGCAGGTGAGCCTCGATCACCTCTAACCCTTTGTTCATCAAGGTGGCGGAGTTGATCGTCACCAGCGGGCCCATGTCCCAGGTGGGATGCGCCAATGCTTGCTCAGCAGTCACCGACTCCAGGTCCGCGGCCGACCATCCACGAAACGGCCCACCCGAAGCAGTCAGGATCAACCGGCGCACGTCACTGCGAGCACCGGCGGCAAGGCACTGCGCGATCGCCGAGTGCTCGGAATCCACCGGAACGATCTGGTCAGCGTGCGCGACCCCTCGGACGAGGTCACCGCCGATGATCAAGGACTCCTTGTTCGCCAGGGCGACAACCGACCCGCTGCGCAGCGCGGCAAGGGTTGGCTCCAGCCCGGCGGCACCGGCGAGACCATTCACGACGACATCGCACTCGACCCCGGCGATATCGACTACTGCCGTCGGCCCGGCGATGATCTCCGGAATAGCGGCGTCGCCGGCCGCGTAACCGTTGTCTTGAGCCCAGGCGTAGATCCCCAATTGCAGGTCCGCAACAGCCGACGAAGACGACACGGCCACCACCGAGGGCTGGAATTCGCGCACCTGCTCGAGCAGCAGTTCCCCTCGAGCACCCGAGGCCGCCAACCCGACGACGTCGAAGCGTTCGGGGTTGCGGCGGATGACATCGAGCGCTTGCGTCCCGATGGAGCCGGTACTGCCCAAGATCACGACGCGCCGCACGGGCCAACCCTAGGCGGCG
>RGQW01000319.1 GCA_010029945.1 Actinomycetota bacterium
GCCAGGACGATCACGCTGGGGACGAAGATGGCTGAGATTCGATCGGCGAGGCGCTGCACGGGAGCCTTCCTCGTTTGCGCATCCTCAACAAGAGCGGCGATTCGCGCCAGGTGCGTGTCGACTCCCACACGAGTTGCCTGCACCACCAGTCGGCCAGAGGTGTTGATTCCCGCACCCACCACCGCATCGCCGGGAGCAACTTCCACCGGCATCGGTTCCCCGGTAAGCAGACTCATTTCCACGGACGATTCGCCATTGATTACTCGACCGTCTGTTGCCACCTTTTCCCCGGGTCGCACGAGAAAGTGATCTCCCACGGCAAGTTCGTCGATGGCGACCGTCCGCTCGCGCCCGTCACTCACCACCGTGACGTCCTTGGCGCCGAGGGATAACAGCGCGGTAAGGGCCTGGCTGCTTCTGCTCTTGGCGCGAATTTCGAAATACCGGCCGAGCAGGATGAAGGTGGTGACAGCCGCAGCGACCTCCAAGTAGATCTCGCTGTTGCCGGCGCCTTGGGTGGGCAGCACGTGGAAGGACATGCGCATTCCCGGATCGCCTGCTCCCCCAAGGAAGAGCGCATACAACGACCACACGAAGGCCGCGCCGACGCCCAGGGAAACCAAGGTGTCCATGGTCGCCGCGCCGTGGCGCAGATTCGTCCACGCTGCCCGGTGGAAGGGGAGAGCACCCCAGAAAACGACGGGCGCCGCGAGAGCGAGGCTGATCCACTGCCAGTAGTCGAACTGCAGGGGCGGGATCATCGCGAGAGCGACCACCGGCGCGGTCAAAATCGCACTGATCGTCACGCGACGGCGTAGGTCACGGAGTTCTGGGTCATCGTGAGCGTGCTCGCGATCGGATTCAACTCTCGGCCTGTGCGCCGTGTATCCCGTTGCTTCGATGGTCGCGATCGCGTCATCGATCGATGTGCCTTCCGGTAGCGTGATGTGGGCTCGATCGGTCCCGTAGTTGACGGTGGCTATGACCCCCGGCATTCGGTTCAGTTTCTTCTCCACACGCGCCGCGCAGGAGGCACATGTCATTCCCGT
>RGQW01000320.1 GCA_010029945.1 Actinomycetota bacterium
CCGCGGCCATGTCGTCAGCACCCGAACCGGTGGCGGTGAGCACCAGGATCGGGTTCGTCGTTGATCGCTTGATGCGGCTGACCGTGATGGCGTGCATCCCGAGGTCGGCGTGCACGTCAACGTCCTGAGCCGTTGCGTCGGATGCGAGTTCATCGACCCGCACAAACGGTGGATGTCGATCGAGATCGTCTACTAGTCCGCGGAGGCTCACCGTTCGGCTGTCTCGGCCAGGGCGCGCATCACGTGCGGGTAGAGGTCCGGGTGCGCGACCACGAGATTGTTCACGTACGGCGGCATGTGGTTGAAGGTGATGGGCTCACCGGTGGTGTTCGAGCAGCGCAAGCCGTAGTGCGCCGCGACCCCGTACGGCGCGGCAACGTCCCACTCGTAGAACCCGGTGTCGTGGAGGTAGACGTCCGCGCGTTGGCTCAGGATCTCGTTGACTTTGGCACCAACCGACCCGACGTCGACAACCTCCACGCCGCGGTCGGTGATTCCCGCGTCCGACAGAAGACGCCCGAGCGCATCGCAGGTGGCCTGGAGGGTGGCCGGCGGCCTGCTCCGCGAGGCCACCATCCGTATCGGGCGGGTCGGATCCACCGATGTCTTAACGGTGTCGTCGAGCACGCTGCGCGTAATGCCTTGGGCCGGGAGGTCGACGGTGCACGCGTGCAGTTCTCCCGCCGCCCACAACGCCACGTGGACGGCGAAATCCGCGCGGTCTTGTCCGTACTCCCAGGTTCCGTCAAGGGGGTCGACGATCCACACCCGCTCGGAGTCCAGGCGCGATGGGTCATCTTTCGCTTCTTCACTCAGTACCGCGTCTTGTGGTCGAGCCGAAGAAAGGAACTCCAGGATCAGATCGTTTGACGCCGCATCGGCTCGATCACGCAGCATGTTCGCCGTCTCTTTATCTCCGATGGCACCGTGTTCGGCGATGAAGTCCTGTCGTATCCGCAGCAGGAGTTGACCGGCATCCTGGGCGACGTCGCGAGAGATGGCGGCGTCGGAACGTGGATCGTTCATC
>RGQW01000033.1 GCA_010029945.1 Actinomycetota bacterium
CGAGGTGTATCAGCGATTGGGAATTCCCACCGTTGCGACCGTTGCCTGGACGAGCACGCAGATCATGCGAGCGCTTTTGCCGATGGGGGCCCAAACCGAATTCGTGGACGCGACCAGTTCGTTGTGTCTTGCCGAGGTACATATCGGTGAATCCTGGCTTGGAAGAAAGGCCAGCGACCTCGCCGATGCGACCGCCGGCCGAGTGGCGTTCCTGACCCGCTACGGACAGGCACTCCTGCCCGATGAGCGGACGGTCATTCAAGAGGGTGACCTCGTGCATCTGCTGTTCGACCCCGACCGGCGTGATGATGTCGAGCGCATCTGCGAGAAGGGGCGGTGATCTGACATGCGTGTAGCCGTCGCCGGTGCAGGAAAGGTCGGTCGCGCCATTGCCCGTGAGTTGGTCGGTAACGGCCACGAGGTTCTGCTGATCGACAAGGACGCGGAGTTGGCTCGACCCGGGGTTGTCGACGGTGCAGGGAGCCTCCTTGCGGATGCCTGTGAGGTCTCCGCGCTCGACGAAGCGCGGCTCGCGGAATGCCAGGTGGTCGTTGCAGCCACGGGAGACGACAAGGTCAATCTTGTGGTGTCCCTTCTGGCTAAGACAGAATTCGGCGTCCCGCGCGTGGTTGCTCGCGTCAATCACCCCAAGAACGAGTGGATGTTCGACGAGTCATGGGGGGTGGATGTCGCTGTCTCGACTCCCCGGATGCTTTCAGCACTGGTCGAAGAGGCGGTCTCGGTCGGCGACCTCGTCCGTCTCTTCACCTTCCGCCAGGGAGCTGCCGAGTTGGTCGAGATGACATTGCCATCAACCTCCCCCGTTGTCGGACACAGCACCTCGTCCATTGATTGGCCGCAGGACACCGTCCCGGTCGCCGTTGTTCGGGGTACGCACGTAAAAACACCTGACGCGTCGCTGGTCTTGGAGGCCGGTGACGAGCTGTTGTTCGTGGCCGCACCGGAACGTGAGGCCGAGCTGCAGGCCCTCCTCGGGCACTAGCGCACGCTGGGGCCGCGCTGCTTACTGGTCAGAAGCCGACTCGTTGCTCTCGCGACGCTCCCGGTACACCGGCGCGAGAACGCGGTAGGTCACGTAGGCCGCACCCAAGAACAGCGGCCACCCCATGACTATTCGAGCAACTCCGAGTACTTCGACGGCCGCGGCCAAGTACAGCGGAACCTGAACGATGAGACGTCCGAAGAAGACCCCCACCCACACCCAGGAAGCGGCGGCATACGTGCGCACCAATTGCTTGTCGGAGCGCCACCTCGTTCCGTCACCGGTGAGGTAGCCCATCGCCACGCCCAGCAACGGCCACCCGACCAGGATGCTCACAATGAAGGCACTGCCGTACACGACGTTCGTGATCAACCCGGGGAGGAAGAAGTTCTCCGCTTGACCCGTCCAGGCCGAGAAGCCAGCCGCGACGGCGAGCCCCAGGAATCCGGTCAGCACCTGTTGCAAGCGTTGGCGCCTGATGAGCCGGTAGATGGCAAGAACCGACCCGGTGACGACCGCTGCGATCAGCGCCGGAGCCAAATCCCGCCCGGCGACGATGTACACGGTGATGAACACCACGGTGGGCAGGCCACTGTCCACCATTCCTCGCCAACCGCCGATCGCCCGCTCGAGAATGAGCCCCTCCGCGCGGAGCTCGTTGCCGGCTAACGCGTCGGGGGCCACGGCGGCCTCGGCTGAGTCTTGGTCGGACGGGGCGTCGTCAGAGGAGGCATCACCAACGGAGGCGGCCTCGGCTGAGGCGTCGTGCGGCTCGTCGTCGGATGCCGCGGGATTGTGTGACTGCATCAACTACTCAGTCCGGAAGCAGTTCGTATCGTGGGTTAAACACTGTTGGGTGCTCCGAGACACAGTTGAGTCGGCCGTGGATCACCATCCGCCGTCCCACGTGTATCCCGGGAATGCGGCGACGCCCCAGCCAGACGACGAAAATCCGGCCGGTGGTGTCGCTCAGTTCGATCTCCAAGGCGGGGTGCTCTTCACTGAGGTTCCCCATTGAGGTCACCGACCCCGCCATCGTGACTTCTTCACCGGGTACACACGATTCGATGTCCAATACGTGCTCGCCCGGGTGTCGCCGCAGATGGTCAGCCGCGGACTCCCGCAGTAACCGTTCGTGGCTGGACTCCGTCAGTCGGCGCCAGGCGCGCCCGACGAATCCCACCGCCCCTTCCTTGGAGGACGCGGAAAGCGTTGCGGCCTCCGCGGCCGATGACTGCTGGGTGATGGAGTCCTCGGCCACTATCGCGTTTCCGTGATCTCAGGACCGCGCTCCGGCAACGTGATGGTGGTGCGCTCGGGCGTGGGGGCCTGCTCCGGGGCAGATCCAGTCTCGTCACGAGGAACACGCAGCGGCAATGCGTTGCCCATAGGCATCGCGTCGTTGCCCCGCACGACCACCATGCCCCTGATCGCCTTCTCCAATGCCTCTGCGGCACCGCTATCCCGGGACGCCTTGCCCAGAAAGACGAACCGAAGGAACCAGCGCGGGCCGTCCACCCCACAAAAGCGCGCGGGCTGGGCCTTGCCATCTTGACCGGTTACCTGCGCACGAAGTTCGACGCCGAACGATCCGTCGGCCTTTTCCACGAGCCCGCCGGACTTGTTGATGGACGACGCGATTTGACCCCGAATGTCTTCCCACATCCCCCCGCTGCGCGGCGCCGCATACGGTTGGACTTGCACCGCGGAGTCTTGCGTCACCAAACTGAATTGCGAGACGACTCCGGTGTTCGGATCGGCCTGAACCTGCAATTTGACCGTCGGATCTGCGGGATCGGTAGGAACCAACAACGAACCGATGTCGATGCGCGGCTGCTGTGGGTAGTCCTCCGCTGAATCCCACGGGCCATCCGCACGCGCTACGTCACTCGACGTCTCCTCACCCACTCGATCAGTGTCCGGAGCCGCACCGCTGTCGGAATGACCGATACCGACGCCGTCAGGTTCGTCCGTGCCGTCTGTGCCGTCCGGGCCACTTATGCCGTCCGTGCCGGCATTCGGCTCCTTACGACGACTGAAGAGACCCACACCTTCTCCTTCGACACCAAGTCACGTTCCGCAGTATGAGGCCCCACGCTACCGGCCGCTGGAGCCGAAGCCACCGTCACCACGGTGCGAACCCGGCAACTCGTCCACCTCATGCCATTCCACGTCGTGCACCCGCTGCACAATCAGTTGCGCAACGCGATCGCCCCGTTGCAACTGCACATCGCTCGTCGGATCGGCATTAACACCGATGACACAAATCTCCCCGCGATACCCCGCGTCGATTGTTCCCGGGGAATTCACGAGGGTGAACCCATGACGTGACGCCAAACCGCTTCGAGGGTGCACAAGACCAACGAAGCCTGGCGGCAGGGCGATGGCCACGCCGGTGGGAATCATCTGCCGCTCTCCGGGCGCCAAGTGGACATCGTGACGGGCGAAAAGATCCCAGCCTGCATCACCGGGGTTGCCGCGGCTCGGAGGCGGAAGATCCGGATCGAGGCGATGAAGAAGAACGCGGACCGTCATCCGTGAACCCCCGGCGGGAGCGAGCCGGAAGCTAACGCGCCTGTCATGGCACGCGACTGTACTGCCCGTCCAGGCCGAGGGCTGGGAAGATGGCTGCGTGACGCAGACCTACCGAGAACGAGTAGTCCCCGGCGCGTGGTGGATCGTTGTCGCCTTCCTCATCGTTGGAATGGTGTCTGTCGCGTATGGAGCGGCGCTCGGCACCGGTATTGGCTTCGTTGTTTTTGCCGTCGGTGCGGGAATCGTTCTTTTTGGAACGCGAGCCGTGACCGACACGATCGTCATCGACGATGGTGAGTTGGGTGTCGGCCGTGCTCGTGTGCCGCTTCACGTCCTCGGAGCGGTCCGGGTTCTCACTAGTGATGATGTGGCTCGAGCCCGCCGCGGGTTTGACCCAGAAGTGACTGACACCGCATTCACACGATTGCCACCATGGGGGCCATCACACGCCGTTTGGGTGGAGGTGGCCGATGATTCCGATCCTCACAGCGGCTGGCTCCTCGCGAGTCGTTACGCCGACGACTTCGGTAGGGAACTCACCGAAGCCATCGCCGCCTGTCACAGACGGTCCGGTGAATGACGCCACACTCGCACCCTGCCACCACGATCGCTGCACAGGTGTCGCGGCTTCACCACGGGAAAGGTGACCCGACGTCCCGAGATGCAGCACCATGCGCCACAGTTGGGTCATGACCGCTTCTTCTACGCACGACAGCACCGCGAGCGATTCCGGCGCCGCTCACACCACTCCCCTGGATGCATCGGAGTCGTCGGATTCAACACAGGCATCCGGCAAAACACCGATGGCCAATCTTGTCGCTCCGATTGTTGCCCTGGGCGCAACGTATGTCGCACGCAAGACTCTGGCGTCGGCTTACCGCGCGGCGACAGGTTCCGCTCCCCCATCGAACACGGACCGGACTGTTCCCCTGGGTCGCGTGCTTGCGTGGGCGGCGCTCGGTAGTGCCACCGCCGCCGTTATCGAGGTCGTCGCTTTCCGTTCGATGGCCCGCTTCTTCGGCGAGTGATCGACACAGCGATCAAGCACAGTCCTTGCAGATAGGTCCGCTCTTGCCCTCGTGATCGAGTTGGCTGCGGTGGTGCACCAGAAAACACGACATGCAGGTGAACTCGTCCGACTTCTTCGGCACCACGGTCACGGTGAGGTTCTCGCTGGACAGATCCGCCCCCGGAAGCTCGAGGTTTTCGGCGAGCTCAGCCTCATCGACATCCACGGCTGAGGCGGTCTTCTCCGCGCGCCGGGCCTTGAGTTCCTCAAGGCTGTCTTCGGCGAGTTCCTCGTCTGTTTTGCGAGGAGCGTCGTAGTCGGTGGCCATAGCCGGATGTCCTCCTGTCGGCGTTCTAAGGCGCAGATTGTGCCCTATGCCCCGCCCGTTCACCCGTTGACCCCCGCGCATGTCGCGTGGGTTCGCTCACAGCGTGACAATGGAGCCATGGCCCTCTACGCACTCGGGGACAAAACCCCCGATATTGACCCCACGGCTTTTGTCCACCCAGACGCCGTCATCATCGGCGATGTCCGTGTGGGACCCGAATCCTCGGTATGGCCGACTGCCGTACTGCGCGGCGATCACGGCTCCATCGTCGTGGGATCACAGACGTCCATTCAGGACGGCACGATCGTGCACTGCACCGACACGCAGGACACGATCATCGGAGACCGCTGCGTGGTCGGGCACAACGCTCACCTGGAGGGATGCCGCGTGGAGAACGACTCGCTCATCGGATCCGGGTCCGTGCTCCTCCACGGAGTGCGGGTCGGCCCCCAAGCGCTCGTGGGGGCCGGCGCCGTCGTCTCCCCCGGCACGGTGGTGCCACCCCACGCCCGTGCCCTCGGCGTTCCGGCTCGCATCACCGAGGATGTTGTGGATGCCGGTGAGTTCGCCGCCAACGTTGACGTGTACTGCCACAACGCGCGCTGGTACGCCTCGGATATGCGACGCCTTGACTAATATGGCCCTGAGCGAACGGGACTACTCAGGCATCACGCTTGTTGATACCCAACCCGGCACTGCATTCATCCAGCGCGCCTTGGAAGGCTTTCGCGATTCCCGGCACCGCGACAAGGTCGCGCGCGATGAGCAAGCCGGCCGCGACGTCCCACACATTCAGGTGCGCCTCGTAATACGCATCGGTTCGTCCACTGGCCAGCCACGTGAAGTCGACCACCGCACATCCCGTTCGGCGGATATCCCGCACCCGAGAGATGAGTCGTTGCACGATCAAGGCCTGTTCTGCACGAATGTCAGGTTCGTAGCAAAAGCCGGTCGCCACCATGGTCTGACCCAGCGAGGTGCAGTCTCGGACGTGCAACCGTTCGCACACATCACCGACAACCCGCCACGCGCCGGCTCCTCGGATACCGATGAAGCCTTCGCCTGTCTCGGGAGTGACGATCACACCGACGACCGTGGCACCGATGTCCTGATCCTCGGCCGCAACAGAGACACCCCACAGGGGGATCCGGTAGAGGTAGTTCACCGTCCCGTCGAGAGGATCAACAATCCAGCGGATTCCCGTTTCCGACGCACGGTCGCTTCCCTCTTCGCCCATCAACCCGTCACCAGGACGCTCGCCCAGGAGTCGTTCGAACAGAAGATGCTCGGCGGCCTTGTCCATCGATGTGACCACGTCCGTGGGTGTCGACTTGGACTCCACCGACAACTCATCCGGACGCTCGGTGAGGAGGAATCGACCCGCTTCGGAAGCCGCCCGCCACGCCAGATCCGCGAGGGGATGCAATGCGAGCACTTCCGCGAGAGTGCGTGTGGGTGCATCCGTGGACGTCCCCATGGGCACCCCCTCTTCCGGTCATCGCAGAACCCCGTCGACTTCGACACCGCACGTTAGTCTGCGCCTCCATGACCGGTGACAGGGCGCACGGATTTCGATATGCACTGCGGCAACCGGGAGCCGTCACCTTCACCAGCGCCGGGCTTCTCGCCCGCCTCCCGGTCGCCATGATTGCTCTGGCGACGGTCCTGCTGGTCAGCAACGTTTCGGGTTCGTACGGATACGCGGGCCTGCTGAGTGCTTTGTTCGCTGTCACCGCAGCTTTGGTGAGCATCGTCACCAGTCGATGGGCGGACTCCGTCGGACAGACGATCGTCCTGCGAGTACTCGGGGTACTGCACAGCGGCCTGATCGTTGCCTTCACCGCATCGATCGTCGTGGAAGCACCCGTTGCATTGCAGATACTCCTCGTGATCGCGGCAGGGGCCACCTCGCCCGCGATTGGTTCCTACGTGCGCGCGCGCTGGGCTGGGCTACCGGGTGATCCGTCGATCGCACGAGCCGGCTTCGCGTGGGAGAGCATCCTTGATGAAGTCATCTTTACGATCGGACCGCTCCTCACCACGTACGTTGCTTTCACTTACGGCCTGGCCACCCCACTGTGGATCGCGGCCGGATGCGTCGCAGCGGGGTCCCTCTGGCTATCAACTGCGCGCCGGACAACCCCTCCCGTTGTGTCATCGCACACGGGTTCGCGTTCCCTGACTCGAGTTCTCCGCTCCCCCGGACTTCGGCCCGTTGTGCTGTCCGGCCTCGGGCTCGGAGTTCTCTTCGGCTCTCTGGACGTCGGGGTCGTTGCCTTCACCGCTGAGCAGGGCAGCGGCGAATTCGCGGGGATCGCGCTCGCGTGTTTCGCTGCTGCATCAATGGTCGGCGGAATTCTTTATGGCATCCGCCAATGGCCGGGATCGGTCCTTATGCACGCGCAAATCGCCGCGGCTGCAACGGCTGGGGTCATGCTGTTCGTGCCACTTGTCCCCGACAACACCACCCTCGCCATCGCTGCCGCCGCTGCCGGCTTCTGCGTAGCCCCCACGTTGATCGGCCTGTTCACCCTTACCCGGGGCTTGGTGCCGGCCCGCAATGTGACCGAGGGCCTCACCTGGACAAACTCCGGACTCGCCACCGGCTTCGCCCTCGGATCGGCCGTCGCGGGGATCCTGGTCGACGCCTACGGACCGCGCTTGGGCCTCGGAACCGGATTGGCCGGTGCCCTGTGTGCTGCCGCCGCCGTCCTTATGAGGGCACCCGCCATCGGTCGAAATGTCGATCTCCTGCCGCAAACACCGCCGCAAAGCCCACCGGCACCGGCATGGAACGACGACCCCGTCCCAGGGCCCCATCCAAACGCCTAGGCACGAATTCCCCCGGCTACCTACCCGACCCAGCAGCACGCGGTAAGTTTCTGCCGTTGCGTATCGGGAGGTCACTCTGCAACCGTTGAGCCCGCGAGAGATTCAGGCACGCGTTCGCGCAGGCGCGTCGCCGGAAGTCGTCGCGTCGGAAACCGGTTGGCCACTGGACAAGGTCACCCGCTACGCAGAGCCGCCCCTAGGTGAGCGTGCCTACATGGCCGAGCAGGCCCGCGACGTCGAGATTTCCCGGTCCCGAGGCGGTTCGACTCTGCATCAATCCGTGTGCACACGCCTGTCGGTAGATCCTGAAGGGACGGACGTCACCTGGGATTCCTACCGCGCCGACGACGGCCGTTGGGTCGTCACGGCCTACCACGCACACCAAGGTGTGGGCACCTGGTACTACGAGGCTGTCGGTCGAACCGTGCACCCGGCAGACGCATCCGCCCGCGCATTGATGGGTGGTGGGCCCACGGAGGTAGCGGACGACGCACCACCACCGCCGGCGCCGGAGCCGGTCGCCACACCGACTCCTCCGGCGGATGGCAACGAGCGGTCCGACACCACGACTGACGATGAGCCCAAACAAGCGCCACGACCACGCCTGGTGTCCATCACGTCTGACCCGACCTCTGATCCCACCCCGGAGCAAACCTCCGATGAGACGTCCGTCAGTGAAGAGGTGTCGGACACTGCGACACCATCCACGGCACAGGACACCCTCATTCCCGAAGACGCCGGGGCGCCCAAGCGGGCGAAGCGCACGAAGAGCAAGCGGGGTCGAGCGAGCGTTCCGAGTTGGGACGAGATCCTGTTCGGCGCAACGAAAGACAGCGAGTAGCGCCTAGCGGTCTCTCGGTCACTCCTCAAACGGGAGTGGCTGTCGCGAGATGTGTTCCACTCCAGCCTTCCGGGCGGTCAATTCGGCCCGGTAATGGCGCCTGCAGAGAACTTCGTAGGCGATGGTGCCAGGTTCGCCATTGGCGGAGGACACATCGCCCACGAGCACCTGATCACCCTCGGTAGTCATCTCTCCATCGAGAGTTCGAGCGTTATGGATGGCGCGTGTTCCGCACCAGCACAGCGCCTCCACCTGCAGCACCTGCATCCGGTCGGCGAGCTCAACGAGGCGTTGCGATCCCGGGAAGAGTCGCGTCCGAAAGTCCGTGAGGATTCCGAAGGCATAGACATCGACAGCCAACTCATCGACCAGGCGTGCCAACTGCTCGACCTGCGCCTGGGTGTAGAACTGAGCCTCATCGCATATGAGGTAATCGATGCGCATACCCGTACTCAACTCATCGACGACGAATCGCCGAAAATCGAAGTCGTCTCCTACTTCGATGGCGGGTACGGCGAGCCCCAACCTGCTCGACAACATTGACTCACCCGCGCGATCAAGTCGCGTGAAGACGATGCCGGCCCGCCCTCGGGAACTGTGGTTGTGGTCGGTTTGCAGGGCCAGGGTGCTCTTGCCACAGTCCATCGTTCCGGCGTAGAACACGAGCTCGGCCACGGGTCGAATGCTGCCACAGCGTCGGCCAGCGGCTAACCCAGGATCAGGGCGGGTATGCGCCGCTCCGCATCGGTCAGGCCACCGTGTTGGCCCGCAAGTGATGACAGGAGCGGATCGAAGGACCTGCTCGCCACGATGACCCCCGGCGATGGCAGCACAACAAGGTCACCAATCCGGTCGATCATGTCAGGGTGAACGTCGCCGAAGAGCCCCTCACCCACTGCTTCGTGGCGAGTGAGGACACGAGCGCGTTCACCTAGCACGGTTGCCCAGCGATTCGCGACGTCGTCTATCTGTGAGGTGTAGAGGAAGCGAGCACGAGGTTCACCGGCTACGGCATCCACGTCCATCATCAACCGATGGTCATCTTCCATCCACAGGCGTTCGACGACGGTCTGCATTCCATGATCGGCGGTCACGATGAGCCGCCCATTGGTCGGTAGGGCCGAACGCAGTGCATCGATCAACTCATCTACGTCGGATGCTGCAGCTCGCCATTCATCGCTGTCCACGCCGTACTCGTGCCCGGCCCGATCCAAGTCCGGCCAATACACATAGATCAGTTGGCGCCCCTGCCCGGCGCTCGAAACGGCTTCTGCTCGCTGCTGGATGTTCTCAGCATCGACGTAGTCGGCTCCGCGAAATGCAGCTCTGGTCAACCCTGAATGCGCGTACGCCGATGGGCCGACGCTCAGGCAATCGACCCCCGACCGGTTGGCTCGCTCGAACACTGTTGCCTCCGGCTGAACCGCATGCGGTGATGGACTGCTGCCCCAACGCAAGGGGGTAAGTACCTCGTGAGTGTCCGGAAGCAGGAAAGTCGCACCGAGCATCCCGTGGCGTCCGGGGTGCAGGCCCGTCCCCAAGGTGACCAAACCCGTCGCTGTCGTCGAGGGGAATGGCGCTTCCACCCAGCCGCCCTCAGCGTCGAGCAGCGACGGAAAGATCTCGCGGTGATCCTCGATGGCCGATGCCCCGAGGCCGTCAACAAGGCACACCACCGCGCAGCCCGTTTCTCCAACGCCGAGAGCGTCGTGACAGTCCGGCACACCCACAGCAGCGGCAGCAGAGGTCATCACATCCCCGAGTCCCACTCCGGGGAGACTCGTCATCACGAGGGACGAGTCGCAGTCGCCTCCGAGAGCGCCCCCGCGAAATGGAGAACCTGGGCGACCACGTCCGCTCCGTCCGCAGCCTCCGAGACGCGCACGGCGAGATCATCGTTGCTTGAGGTCCCTGTGAACCCATGATCTGCCTCGCACGAGGGGTCCTGACAACCGGCGGGTTCGAGGTCGATTCGACTGACCGCGCCCCATCCGATGGTGAGCACGACTTCCGCCGTTGGCCCTCCGGGTCGGTGATCCGCTGGATTCGACACAACACGCGTCACCACGACCGAATCCACCCGCTCCAACCGCACCGCCTCGGTTGACGCTGTCGCGTAGTGCAGTTCTGCTTCCTCGCCCGAGTGCTCGTCGACGTGACACACGATCAATCGGTTTGCGGTCAGGACCAACACGGTCACATGCCGCCGCAACTCATCACGATCAAAAGTCGCCTCGTGGTGAACGACGTAACTGATGACTTCCTCGCTGCCCAGCGCGGTGTCGAGTGCCTCCCCCACGATCTCCGGGTAGTAGCCACTTCGCTGAATATCGGCGCGCAGCGCCACGCCCGGGCCCGACTGACTCATAGACCCATGCTGCCAGATACGAGTAGTGTCCTGGCGTGCTGTCTGACTCCTCTCCCATTCACCTTCATCCGAGCGTCGAGGAAGCCATTCGGGGCGGGTCTCCCGTCGTCGCATTGGAATCCACCATCATTAGCCACGGTTTGCCGCGACCGGAGAACATTCGTGTGGCGCGAGAAATCGAGTCCATCGTGGCCGCCAACGGTGCAACGCCGGCCACGATCGCCATTCTCGACGGCGAAATCTACGTGGGACTGACCAACGACCAACTCGAATCCATCGCGAACCGTGATGACGTCGTGAAAGCCAGTGTGCGAGATCTGCCCGTTGTCCTCGCGCGCTCAGGAACCGCCACAACAACAGTCGCAGCAACCAGCATCATCGCGCAACGCGTCGGCATCGAAGTGTTCGCGACCGGAGGTCTGGGCGGTGTCCACCGTCAGGCTCGAGAGACCTGGGACGAATCCGCTGACCTCACCACGCTCGGGAACACGCCCATCACGATCGTGTGTTCGGGTGTCAAATCGATCTTGGACGTCGGCGCCACGCTCGAACGACTCGAGACGCTCAACATCTGCCTGGTCGGGTACCGCACGGAGCGCTTCCCCGGGTTCTATCTCGCGGACTCCGGGCACCCGATGGGCTGGCAGGTGGCCGAACCGAGTGAAATCGCCGACATCATGGCCGCACGTCAACGCTTGGATCTCAACTCCGCCCTCATTGTCGCCAACCCCATCAGTCCAGAACACGAGCTCGACCCCGACCTGCACGATGCGACGTTGAACGAAGGGCTGCGCCTGGCGAGCGAGCAGCACATCACCGGGAAAGACGTCACGCCCTTCTTGCTCGATCATTTCCATCGTGCGACCCACGGCGCCAGCTTGGAAGCCAACGCCGCGCTCATCATCGCCAATGCCGGGCTTGCCGCTCGTATTGCCTGTGCTCGGGCATTGGGCTGACACTCCGTAGATCGGGAAGAGACACCTCGTGGTCGACACAGTCTTTGTCGTTATCGGGGACGTCATGGTCGACGACATTGCACCCCTGGCCACACCGCTCGTCCTCGATCACGACAACCCCGTCCACTTCCATCGGATTTTTGGCGGCCAAGGGGCGAACACGTCCGCCTGGCTCGCAACCCAAACCCGTGGCTCCGACCATGGCGCAGTGCACCTCATCGGCGCGGTCGGCGCTGACAGCGAAGCCGCGTGGGTCACGGAGCAACTCGTTGCCCGCGACATCACCCCCCGGGTGCAGACGACCGACGATCCCACCGGACGGTGCGTCATCGTCGTGGCGCCGGACGGCGGGCGCACCATGTATCCGGATGCTGGCGCCAACACATCCATGACTCTCGACCACGTCCGTGAACAGTTCCAACACGTTCTCGCGACGACGCCTGCCCCAGCACGCTGTCACGTGCACCTGTCCGGCTACTTTCTCGCGCGACTCCCCGACGTGGCCAAGACATTCCTGCACGACCTCCCCGACGACGTCACCGTCAGCATCGATGCTTCCGCTCTGGTTCTCGACGCTCAACAACGACTCGACCTTCTTCAGGTCGCGGCCTCCTGCCACGTCTTTGTGGCCAACCGGGTCGAAGTGACCACCCTGATGAACCCCGCCGGCGCACGACCTGTAACCGTGGGCCAGGAGAGCGACGCACCAGCAAGCGTCGAGAGCAGCCTG
>RGQW01000321.1 GCA_010029945.1 Actinomycetota bacterium
TTCATACCGTTGTAGTCGGTCTTGGTCGCTTGAATGAACGCCGTACCCGCGGGGTATTCCACGAGGGCTCCCTCACCGAAATCCACCGTGTAGGTGCCGGCGAGCACATGCACGTAGACGGGAATGCGGTGTCTGCGCCAACCGGTGCTCTCTCCTGGTCCAAGAACAACGGTTTCGCTACTGATGCGCGCCGGCTTCTTCTTCGGATACGTCACCCTCTGGTCGAGGACGGTGAGTTCCTGCTTCTCCAAGAAGGTTTGGCTTCCTTCTTCTACTTCCGCGGTCGACGGCGCAGCCGATTGCATGACGTCCTCACTCGCTGAGTCGTCGCCGCACCCGGCCACACTCACGAGTACTGCGGCTGAGAGAAGTACCGCGCCTACCCAACGGACATGCATCCCCGTACGGTAACGCCACGATGAATCGCCCACTGAAGGTTCCGGGATGGTTGCGACCGTCTCGCACAATCCCTGTCACACCGTGGCGCTCGGCCTCTCGCTGGCGCGCACGTCCGTCGACGCTCGGTGTCCTCATCCTGGGCCTATCGCTCTTCGGCACCGGAGAGGCGCTGCTCGTCGTCGCCGATCTAGGCAACGGTCCGTGGACGGTCTTCGCTCAAGGCTTGACCGTGCACACTCCGATGTCGATTGGGCTTGCAACATTCGTTTTGAGCGTCATCGTCTTGCTGTTGTGGATTCCCCTTCGGGAGAGGCCCGGGTTGGGAACGATTGCCAACGCCGTCATCATTGCCGGTGCGCTGCAAATCGGTGTGCAGGTGATCCCTTCTCCCAGCGCGCTCTGGCTTCGCTTGCTGTTCGTGATCGGGGGCATCACCTTGATCGGTCTCGGCAGCGGCTTGTACTTGACGACCAATCTGGGTCCCGGCCCGCGGGACGGATGGATGACCGGGCTGCACGTTCGATTCGGATGGCCGGTGGCGCGGGTTCGGACGGGGATTGAGGTTTCCGTGGTCGTCATCGGCTGGCTGCTCGGCGGCACCGTCGGGCTGGGCACGGTGCT
>RGQW01000322.1 GCA_010029945.1 Actinomycetota bacterium
TGCCGGCCTGTGATTCGGTCGCGGCGTTGTAGGCCTTGACAAAGTCCATGATGGCGATGCCGTGCGGGCCGAGCGCGGTACCCACCGGCGGGGCGGGGCTCGCCTTCCCGGCTTCGATCTGGATCTTGACGACCGCTGCAACCTTCTTCTTGGCCATGACTGTTCCGTTCTTCTCTCTCTATTCGATCGCTCAGAGCTTGGCGACCTGGCTGAAGTCCATCTCAACGAGGGTCTCGCGTCCGAAGATGTTCACGAGCACCTTGAGTTTCATGTGATCGGCATTGATCTCGGCGATCTCGCCGGTGAAGTCCGCGAACGGACCTTCCTTGATGTTGACCGCCTCGCCGACGTCGTAGTCGAGCTTGGGCTTCGGACGTGCAACCGCGGCCTCACCCTCGGGCTTGGTGGCGAGGAAGGTTCGTACTTCGCGACGACGCAGTGGGGTGGGCTTTTGGCCACGTTCGCTTTGGCCAACGAAACCGGTGATTCCCGGCGTGTTGCGAATGCAGTACCACGACTCGTCGTCCATCTCGCAGCGCACGAGCAGATACCCGGGGAAGACCTTGCGGCTCACCGTCTGCTTCTTGCCGTTGCGGTACTCGACGACTTCCTCGGTGGGTGCCACCACTTCGAAGACCTTGTGCTCGAGGTTCATCGACGCGATGCGCGCCTCGAGGTTCAAGGTGACCTTCTTCTCGTGACCCGACTGGGTATGCACGACATACCACTGGCCGGGGCGGGTCCAGGGATCGTCGGCGGGCACGGTCTCAACCGCTGGGGCCTCCTCGGACGCATCGGCAGCGGTGTCCGCATCGTCGGCGACCACTACGTCAGACACCTCATCAGGAGAGGCGGCATCGTCAACGATGCCCGCATCGTCATTGGGGGCAGCGTCGCCCACCGGCAACAGATCGGCCACGGAACCGGGGCCGTCGGTGGCGTCGTTCATATCGTCGCTCATCGGCGTCTCCTGGTCCATCAGGTGTAGAACCAACCCATCAATTCGCCGAGACCGAAGTC
>RGQW01000323.1 GCA_010029945.1 Actinomycetota bacterium
TTGCTAAGATCATCATGTAACAATACTAGAGAGTCTAACATGGTACGGTCAACGACCAATAGGGTATCACCGTTCATTTCAAAGTAGTCTCCAATATTCAATGCAGAACAATCAACACATCCATTCGCGTTCACAAATGCACCTGTAGCAAGCGCAGTGACGTTGTCAAAGTCTTGCGGACAGTTCCCCCATCGTGGGTAATGATCAGCCGCTAAAGGACTGTTCAAAGCAAAGCTTGCAGGCGTCTGGTACTGGAATGCACGCACACACCAATCGGAGAGGTCTTGGTTGAATGAACTAGCACCAGAGAACATCTCTGTCATGCGCGTTACATTCTCAACATCCCAATTAGAGATTGCACCATTAAAGTTCACGGCTTCTTTGAACATACGGTTCATATTGAATACCTGACTTACATCCCAGACATTCAAGTCTTGGTTGAATGAATCTGCACGGAAGAACATCAGCTTCGTATTTACTACAGCGCCCATGTTCCAAGTAGAGATGTCTTGGTTGAAGGTCTCCGCGTTGAAGAACATTCCACCCATGTTGGTTACGTTACTAACGTCCCAGTGTCCAATGTCTTGGTTGAACCACTTGGCACCTTGGAAGACATTCTTCATGTCTGTTACGTGAGACACACACACTTTGGTTAGGTCACCGCTAGCGGCAACAATAGCCAATAGGCGAGCGCGGTCAACTACTTCAACAGAATCTCCATTCAATACGAAGAAGTCACCTACGTTCAAGCTATCACACTCCACACAACCGTTGGCATCAAGAGTAACACCTGTTGGCAATGTAGGCGCACAGCTTCCACAAGAGTTCCAACATACTGTAGGTAAAGTAGTATCACCACTAATCGCTAAGAAACGGTTCGTGTTTGGACCTGTCGTTTTCGTACAAGAAGAACCTGGAGTCAAGCTTTCTTGATCGCTCCAACCGTCAACTGTGAACTTGTATTCAATAGAGTCGGCAGTTAATGGAAGAGTAATCGTCCACACGCCGTCGTTATCAGAA
>RGQW01000324.1 GCA_010029945.1 Actinomycetota bacterium
CGAGCGAGTGAGACGCCGCACGATCCGTGCCGTCATCACCACGGCGGCTATTCCCAAGATCGCGATTGCGATGCGCCAGCCGAAAGGGTCGACCCCGAAGAGGTACTCGCCGGCGGCGATCACCCATTTACCGACCGGCGGGTGGACGACGAAACCGGGCTCCCCGCTGAACGCTTCAACGACGCGCCAATTGTCACCGGCCTGCATCATCAACTCTTTGTGATCGTCGACCTCGTCTATCTCGACACCGAAGCGCAGGTAGGACCAGGCATCTTTCGCGTAATACGTCTCGTCGAAGACAACTGCGTTGGGCTCACCCAGCCGCGGCAATCGAGTCACGGCGGCCACGGCGCCGACGGAGAGCGGCCCCAGCCAGCCCCGCCAGCCGTGCGACGGGAGAGTCGGGGCCAGGCGATCGGGGAGCGTCGCCGAACTGCGATCCGGAGCAGCGGTCACGGTCGACACCCCCACATCGTAGGTGCGACAGGATGGGTCAGTGACCGATCACTCGCCTCGCGGCTTGATCATGCTCGCGGCAACACCGGTCGGTAACGCCGGCGATGCATCCGCCCGACTCGTGGACGCCTTGGCGACGAGCGATGTGATCGCAGCGGAGGACACCAGGCGCCTGCGTGCCTTGCTGTCACGGCTTGACGTCGAACCACAGGGCCAGATCATGTCCTTCTACGAGGGGAATGAATCTGCGCGAGTGCCGGAGTTGATCGAGCGGGCCGCCGCGGGTGCGCGGGTGCTCGTCGTGACCGACGCCGGGATGCCGTCGATCAGTGACCCGGGCTTTCGTTTAGTGCGCGAAGCCCACGAGTCCGACGTCGACATTACGTGCCTGCCCGGCCCCTCCGCGGCTCTCGCGGCGCTGGTCCTGTCCGGACTGCCGGTCGCACGATTCGCTTTCGAAGGGTTTCTTCCACGAAAGGACGGTGACCGTCGCCGTCGTCTCGCGTCGTTGGCTACCGAAGAACGCACGATGGTCTTCTTTGAAGCACCGCATCGCCTCGACGC
>RGQW01000325.1 GCA_010029945.1 Actinomycetota bacterium
TCACCGACGACGATGCCGAGATCGACGAGGTCGCGTGGGTCCCGTTCGCTGAACTCCAGGATCGCCTTTCCTACGCTGACGAGCGAGAACTTCTCTCCCGCGTGCCCGAACTGCTGGCCAGCGCGAGTTAGGTGACGCACGTGTCGCCGCGATCAACGCGACCTCGAGGGATGCACGTCGCCCTCGCGGCGGTCATTGCCGTGACCTCATTGCTCGGGGGAATCGGTGTCACCGCTACGACGTTCGCGCCCCCTGCTCACGCCGATGCTGTGGGGCCGGTGACGGTCGTCATCGACCGGTTGACTCCTGTGGTTCCGCGCGCTGACAGCCGCCTTCGCGTCGAGGGTCGGGTCGTGAACACGACAACCAACGCGATGGACGACGTGGTGATTCGGCTTCGCCTGTCATCCGAGCCGGTAACGCGTCGATCGCAGATCACCCGCGTCCGCCAGTCGCCGCTCGATACCGAAAACCAAGAACCGACGCCCGAGCAACTCGATCAACGCACCGCGCCCGACTCGTGGCCGGAACCGGCGGACGCCATCGTGGACGAGACGCAGGTCGATATCGGCGAGACCATTCCCCCGCGAGGTCAGGCGGACTTCGCTATCCGTATTCCCTTCAAGGACTTACCTCTCGCGGAGCCTGGGGTGTATGTGCTCGCCGTCGAAGTGCTTGGGTCACGCCGCGGTGCAACCGATGAAGCCGCGGACGAACGTCAAGGCATGTTGCGAACGTTTCTTCCCTGGTTCCCCGAGCCGGTGACTCCCCTTCAGATGGTGTGGCTGTGGCCATTAGCCGACTGGCCCGCCCAGAACGCCGACGGCGTTTTCCTCGATAGCCAAACCCCGGACGCCATCGCACCCGGAGGCCGACTCACCTCACTCGTGGAAACCGGGGCACGGCAACCTCGGTCGGTCAACTGGATCGCCGACCCCGCTCTCCTGCAGTCCGTGCAAGACATGTCCGACGGCTACCAGGTTCTTCGCGGCGGACAGGTAGTCGTCGGAGATCGAAG
>RGQW01000034.1 GCA_010029945.1 Actinomycetota bacterium
GGGGGCGGCGACGATGCCGGTCTGAGCGAGTGAGAACGCGACGCCGAGGACGAGCGAGAGGCCGAGAGGTAGGGCGACGAGAAGGGCGAGGTCGATCACGACGTGATGGCCGACGGCGCCGAGCATCTCGTCGGTGGCGTCACTCTCGGCTGCCCTAACGAACGTGAACTGTCGTGATGTGCGCGAGATCAGCCAGGCGATGTATCTGGGGACGAGCATCGCTGAGAGGGCGAGGACGATCCATGAGGCGAGGTCGCCGGATCGCGCGACCTGGCCCTCTCGACGGGCCTTCTTGAGCCGCTGTTTGGTGGGCAGCTCGGTTTTTGAATGACGATCTGCGTTGCTCATGTGATGTTTCCGTCAGCGGCGAGGACCAGCGACTCGACGGCCGCGGGGAGAGCCCGGACGGACACGCCGATGACAACAACAGCGACCAGCGTCTTGGCGGCGAAGCCGAGGGTGAGCACGTTGGTCTGAGGGGCTGCTCGCGCGATCAGTCCGAGACACACCTCGACGAGCAGCAGTGTGGCGAGAACAGGGAATGCCATCTCGAGGGCGGCGAGGAACAGCCAGCCGATATTCGTGACGACGAACTCGCCGAGCGACGTGAAGTCGGGCACCGACAGAGGTGCGACCGTGTACGTGCGCAGGTAGCCCTCGACGACGACGAGGTGACCGCCGGTGGTGAACAACAGCACCGAGGCGAGCAGGAAGTAGGTGCGGCCCATCAGCGAGTTGGCCTGGCCAACCGACGGGTCGAACACGGTAGACGCGGTGTAGCCGGCGGAGAAGTCGATCAGTGAGCCCGCGACCGTGAACACCGAGATGAACGCGAGGACGACGAAGCCGACGAGCATGCCGACGGCTGCCTGCACGCCGACACCGGCAATGAGGCCGAGTACGGATTCAGGCAGGGCACGTGCCTCTCCGGTGATGCTCATGGGGATAGCGAGCGCGAAAGCGAGGCCGCCGCGAACGCGGGCGGGTATGACCCGGCCGAAGGGTGGCGCCACGAGCAGCCATGCGGCGTTTCTCGCGGAGGCGAGAAGGAATGAGTAGAGCTGTCCTTCGTCGAGGGCGACGGTGGTCAGCTCATTCATTTGGCGAGGTCGCCGGCGAGCACGAGGAGTTGTTCTGCCAGAGCGACGATCTGGGCGAGCATCCATGAGCCGCTGAGCGCGATGACGGCCCCGACAGCGAGGAACTTCGGCACGAAGGCCAGGGCCTGTTCCTGCACCTGGGTGACGCTTTGGATGAGTCCCATGACGACGCCGACGACGACGGCGGTCACGAGGATGGGAGCGGAGATCTTCGCGGCGGTGAGCAGCGCCTGGGTCATGATCTCGACGATTGCCTGGTCGGACATGGCTCTCCTAGAAGTTGAACCCTGTGAGCAGGGTTTCTGAGATCAGGACCCATCCGTCGACCATGACGAGCAGAAGGATCTTGAGGGGCAGCGACACCATCGGTGGCGGCATCATCATCATTCCGAGGCTCATCAACGATGCCGAGGTCACGATGTCGATGACGAGGAACGGGACGAAGACGATGAATCCGATGAGGAAGGCGGTCTTCAGTTCCGAGAGGATGAACGCGGGGATGAGCGCGCGCAGCGGGATGTCGTCCGGGGTTGCCGGTGGTTCATCGATGGAAGCCGCGCCGAGCATCAGTTCAAGCTCGCCAGCGCCGACGTTCGCACTCATGAAGTCACGGAACGGTGACATCGCGGCATCGAACGCGACGTCCTGCTCGATGGCGCCGTCCATGAACGGTTTGACACCCTCGTCGTAGGACTCCTGGAGTGTCGGCCCCATGATGAACAGGGTCAGGAACAGACTCAGTCCGACGATGATCTGGTTCGGGGGTGTGGTTCCGAGCCCGAGCGCGTTCCGCAGCAGCGAGAAGACGATCACGATTCGCGTGAACGATGTCAACATGATCAGGAGTGACGGCGCGACCGCGAGCAGCGTGATCAAGATGATCAACACAACGGATTGAGATGGAACGCGGGGGCCCTCGGTGCCGCCGAGGTCAACTGAGAAGGTGAGGTCGTCGCTTTCGATCACCGGTGAGGTGTCCTCGAGCGCCGAGATGGTTCCGCCTTGCGGCGTGGTCGGCAGCTCGATCGCGGCGATCTCGATGGGAAGTCCAGCGAGTTGGCTGAGGTCGAACGCGTCGTCGCCCACGTCCTGGGCGTTCACGTGCCCGGAGGCCAGTCCGATCGCCGCGGTGAGCGAGAGCACAACGGCGACGAGCTGTTTCATGACTTGGTCCGGAACTGGCGTCGCATGGCGTCACCGAGCGCCCCGGAGAATCCCGCTGCCTTCACATCGGTGTCGGCGAGGTCATCGACGGTGATCTCCGGTGTCAGGTCGTCGCCGGTGGCGAGCGTCGAAATGGAGTGTTCGGTGGCGCCGATGAGGAGGGTCTGGTCACCGACCTCGACCAGCAGCAGTGACGCTTTCCGGCCAACGGACCGCCGCGCGACGATCCCGATGTCCTGGCGACCGCCGAGGAATGTTCCGCCGCCTCGGCGCGCGAGCCAACGAACGGCCCACACCGCGCCGATGATCACGAGGACCGAGACGGTGAGTCGGGCGGCGAGTTCGAACACGGAGGCCGCGAGCAGCGTGGTGGTGCCCATGAGTTGATCCTGAGTGGTGCGGGGTCGGTCAGTTCCGGCCGAGGATCTCGGTGATACGGATGCCGTATTCCTCACCGAGGACGACGACTTCACCGCGGGCGATCATCGATCCGTTCACCACGACGTCGACCGGGCTGCCCGCGGTTCGGTCGAGTTCGAGGATGGATCCCGGTCCATACTGCAGGATCTCCTCCATCGTGATGCGGGCGCGTCCGAGCTCAGCGGCGACTTCGAGTGGGACGTGTCGGAGGACGCCGATGCCGAGCAGTCCGTCACCGCCCGCTGATCGCTGGGTGTACTTGCCGGCTTCGGACACGTAGATGAGGGCGACATCGGCTCCCTGCGCGGTCACGCTGATGACGGCCGGGTCGGGCAGAGCATCAAGGTCGACGTCGTTCGTCTCGAAGGTGGCGCCCAGCGTCTCGGTGAGCAGCGCGACGATCGAGTCCGAGTGGGCGGATGCCTCCGGAGGGGTGCACACGATCACGCGAACGTCACCGATGTCGCAGGTGAGTGTTCCCATCGACTGCGCGCGCTGTCGGGCTGCGTTCGCCGGAAGCACGTCGGAGGCGAGGTCGGCGGAGGTGCTGACATGCTCCTCGACGACGACGGCGATCTCGGCGAGGTTCACGGTGCGGGTCTTCATCTCATTCATGGTCGGCCTTTCCTGATTGGTGGATTCCAAGGACTTCGGCGGCGACTCGCCTGCCGCTGGCGAAGCAGTTGACGTTGAGCAGTGATCGGCCGGCGACGGAGAGCACCGGCGAGACGTTGGACGGGAGCCCGGTCCGCAGGACATCCCCGAGTTCCATGGACTCGATCACCTCGGCGTCGACACTCCAGCTCGGCAGCCGCACCGAGACGGGAAGTCGGACGCTCATGAGCGACTTCTGGATAGGACTGGTGCGGGTGAGGGCCTCAGAGGCCGACGCCCGTTCGATGTCGGACAGCGCGACGAGCACCGGCGTGACGACGTCCTGCGGGTAACAGATGAGCAGGCGGAAGTCGATCTTCTCGACGCCGATCGAGAACTTCACCTCGACGAGCACCACCGGTTCGGCGTCATCGATGATCTTGATCTGCTTGGGGCTGACCATCGACCGCGAGAACTGGAGGTCGAGCGCGTAGTACTGGTTGAAGTTCCGGTCGATGACCGTCACGAAGCCCTTGAACTGTGAATCGAGGACCTTTGCGTCGACGATGGACAGTTCCCGACCGGTGCTGTCGACCTTGGCGTTGAAGACGAGTCCCAGCATCCGTGAGGTCGACTCCGGGTCGAGTGCTGCCTGGAACTGTCCGCCGAGCCCCGGGGAGGTCATCACCGCGTGATACGAGCCCGTGGGCGCCATGGCGACGAACGCCTCGTAGCGAACCTGTGACACCTCCACCGATGTGGCTTTGATCTCGGTGCCGAACGCGCGGGAGAGGGCGAACTCGAGTTCGTCCGCTGCGGCAGCGTGAATCTTGCGCATGCCGAGCACCGCCTCACGGCTGAGGCGCGAACTCACTCCGAAGTCATAGACGACGGGCTCCCGGACTGCTTGCTCTCCCATTCGCCGAACCAGATCGGCTCGCGCGCGTCGAGAGCCACGGGAGAAATGTCACCGGTACAAATCACTACCGTTGCCGATAACGGTCGTCATGGCGCCCACCGCATCGCTCTGTGACACCGACGAAGCCACCCGGGACATTTGTACCGGTCTAGGATGGTTGGAAGCCCTTTCAGGACACCTTATGAACGTTCTTGTTGTTGATGACCATCCGCTGGTTCGCACTGGGATCGCTGCTGCGCTCCAGTTGAAGATCCCTGATGCGGCCATTCACGAGGCTGGTAGCACTGCCGAGGCCGTCGGTGTTCTCGGAGAGCATGACATTGATGTGGTCACCCTTGATCTCCGACTGGAGGAGGGTTCTGGGCTTGAGGTCGCCCGCCACATTGCCGAGCACGACATGTCGACGTTGTGCGTGGTGTTCACCTCGGTGGCATCACCGCATGCTCTCGTGGCGGCGTTCAACACCGGTGTCGTGACCGCGTTCCTGGAGAAGGGCGTCGAGGTCGATCCGCTGGCCGAAGCGGTGCAGGCTGCGTCGGAGGGCAGGGTGCTCCTCAACGAGCGTGACATCCGCGGTGCGCTCGATCAGATCAGGTCGTCAGGGCTTGATCCCACGCTGTTCACCCCGCGCGAGGGTTCGATCGCTGAATTGGTCGCTGACGGTCTCTCCGATGTCCTGATCGCACGGAAGCTGAACATCTCGTCGTCGACGGTGCGGAACAATCTCACCACCATGTACCGCAAGGCTGGCGTCGAATCGAGAACCCAGCTCGCTGCGCTGGTGTGGGACACCCGCTTCAAGCTGGCGCAGTTCAGTTAGGAGATGAGCGCCGGTTTCGAAGAGTTCTTCGGCGGCTCAACCTCAGCCGCCGCGGTCTTGACGATCGACTCGTCGACCGCTGAGATCCTGGTTGCTGAGCGGAACTCGGCGTGGGACGAGGTGTTCGAACTCGATATCAGCCCGGATGTGATCGTCCATCCTCGACAGGACCACATACGTGCGAAGGTGACCCACTGCCTTGACAATGGTCTCGCCGCAGCCTGGATGGTCCGTGGGGGCGGCCAGGCGGATCTGCAGGTCATGTGGCGCCGTCTCGCTGATCATCGGATCCTCGAGACCATCGTGCCGGTCTGGCTCCTGTCGACCCTGATTGAGGTGACGGGACCGATGATGGTGGTCGACCTACCCGGTGGCCGGGGCTCTGCGCCGACGGCGGTCGCAGCGGTGAACCAGACGTTCATCGACCTGTTCCTCGATGGTGACGGCTCCGCCGTGCCCAATCTCTCTGCGCTCGGCAGCGACGATCAGGTACCGCTGTCCACCCTGCGTGACCTGGTGGTCACGATCCATCCGGACACTGACTGGGAGTCATTCTTCGCCGGTGTCACAGAGACGTACACGTCGGGGGCCGAGTCGTTCGGCTCGGCCTTCGTTCTGCGCGGCCAGCCGTACATTCGTGACTACCGGTACGCGCAGACCCCTGAAGGGCAGACGGTGGGTGTCTGGACGTATCGGCCAGCCTCAGCGGAGGAGATCACGTCGAGTCCGGAACTCGCTGAGAGCCGTATCCGCATCCTGCAGAGTGCCATTGAGGATCTTCCGCGACCGGTGGCAGCACACCGGCCGGTGTTCGACGGTGTTGACATCGTTGACCTCGAATTGATCTGGTCGAACAAGAACTTTGACGGCTACCGGGTCGAGCCCGCGGTTGCCGGTGATCTCGCTTCGGTGAACCGCCTCCGTTTCACCGAGGACTTCCTGCCGTACATCCGCCACGCCTGGTCTGAAGGTGTCGCGACCCAGTTCTTCCGGTTTGAAGCCGATGACGCGACAGAGGAGCTGTACCGGCATCACGGTGTCTACTTCGATGGCGTGCTCGAGATCGAGACGCTGTTCGTGCGGACCGATGACGGTTTCATCCTCGAGTGGGGTGACGACGTTGACTCGAAGGTGCGTCTCGGGTCCGATATGGAGGCACAGCGCCGGGCAGCTATCGAGGTGGCGAGTGAGACGAACGCCGCTCTGGCGAAACGCTCCGAGCATGACCGCCTGTCACGCGAGCTGCACGACAACATCCTCCAGGAGTTGTTCGTGCTCGGATTGAAGATCTCTGGGGCTCGCGGCGCACCCGAGAATGTCACCGAGTCGACACTCGATGACTTCCGGGACACGGTGAAACGGGTGACGGTGGATATCCGAGCGTTGATCACCGACTCGAAGACGGTCGAGGGCGCGCCGATCAACGAGCAGTTGGCGTCGCTGTGTGACGACTGGCGGAAGACCACGGCTGGTGATCCGAAGATCACTTTCGACGAGATGATGACCGTGGATGCATCACACCTCGACCGGATCAATTCTGATGTGGTGAAGAACACGGTGAAGATCGCCAAGGAGGCGGTGGCGAATGCTGTGAAGCATTCGCATGGAACCCTGATTGAGGTTGAGTTGATCGTGTCTTCCGCCCAGTTGTTGATGACGGTTCGTGACAACGGTGACGGTGTGGACCCTCGAAATACTCGGTCGTCGGGAACGTTGAACATGCAGGCGCGGGCCGCCTCGATCGGCGGGGATCTCGCCTTCGAGTCCAGTTCGGACGGCGTGACGGTCGAGCTTCGTGTCCCGTTCTCTCTCGAGCTCGTCTGATGGTCGATCGGGTGTCATCCGCGGTTTCCTGTGCCGCGGATGACACCCGATGCTCACCGCTTGAGGTTCACGATGTCGGAGAGCACCTCGTCAGATGAGGTGACCACCCGGGAGTTGGCCTGGAAGCCGCGCTGAGCGGTGATAAGCGTGACAAACTCCTGAGCGAGGTCGACGTTCGACATCTCGAGGGTGCCGGAGGCGATCAGGCCGCGTCCTCCGTTGCCGGCAGCCGCCAGCTGCGGGTCCCCGGAGTTGATGGTGGCGGAGAACATCGATCCGCCACTCTTCTCCAGCCCTTCGGGGTTGGTGAAGTTGGCGATGGCGAGCTGTGCGAGCGGCCGGTTGATGCCATTGGAGAACGATCCGACGAGGACGCCCTCCTGCGACATGGAGATCGACTGCAGGATGCCGGCGCCGAATCCGTCCTGGCTGGCGACCGACAGGGTGGAGAGTCCGCCGAACTGGGTGACGGCTCCGCTGTCACCGTCCAACGAGATGGTGACAGCTCCAAAATCGGGGATCTCGCCCGCGGCCAGGTCGATGGCGAAGTCCGCCGGCGTCGCGACCGCGCCGGTCGTTGCGTCGAACGTAACGACGTTGTCCGTCAACGTCACCGCGGTGGCGGGATCTCCATAGGTTCCGGTGACCGTCCATTCGTTGGCTGCCGTGTTCTCGAAGGTGAGCGCGACCATCTCGGTGTCTCCGAGTGAGTTGTAGATCTCGACGCCGGTGACGAACGTGTCGCCGATCGTGGCGTCAGCAGGCAGGTTGCCGGACAGGGCGATATCGGTGGTCGCGTTCGGAGCGGCGGTGGTGCCGACGGGAACGGTGATTCCGGCTACGCCGACGTTGGTGTTGATCTGGCCGGTGCCGTCTGCGGACCATCCCTGGATGAGGCCGCCGGTGGCCGACACGAGTCGTCCGTCGGCGTCGAGAGACATCGAACCGGCTCGGGTGTAGGTGCGGGCACCGGCGGACTCGACGGCGAAGAAGCCGTCGCCTCGGATGGCGAAGTCGAGCTCTCGGCCGGTGTTCTGCAGGGCGCCCTGCGAGAAGTTCGTCGAGATGCGTGCGACCGAGACACCAAGTCCGATCTGGGATGGGTTGGTGCCGCCGGTGGTGCCGTCCTCGGCGCCGGCGCCAGCACCCTGGAGGGTCTCGGAGAGTACGTCTTCGAACACGGTGGCCGAGGACTTGAAGCCTGCGGTTGAGGTATTCGAGATGTTGTTGCCGACGACGTCGAGCATGGTGCGGTGGGCTCGAAGTCCGGAGATTGCTGAGAACATTGAACGGATCATGTCTTCCTTCTTCTTGTGGAAGCCGTCCGTGGCGTTGTGTCCCTCGCATCCGTGCGGGCGACAGGGTGAACCTCCGATCGGAGGTTCCGGTTGGTGATGGGCGGCGGTTGCCGCGTTGATGGTTACGACATGCCGGCGGCGGCGAGCACCTTTGGCACGTAGTTCTGTGTCTCCTCGAATGGCGGGATGCCGCCATATTTCTCGACGTTCCCTCCCCCGGCGTTGTATGCGGCGAGGGCGAGTTCGATGCTGTCGAACCGGTTGTATTCGAGGCGGAGCAGGCGGGCTGCTCCATCGATGGCCGATGCCGGGTTGAGCGGGTCGACGTTCATCCACTCCGAGGTGTCCGGCATGAACTGCATCAGCCCGACGGCTCCGTCGGGTGAGACGGCATCGAGGTTGAACGCCGATTCGACCTTGGCGACACCGGCGAGCAGTTCGGGGGCGATTCCCCAGCGTCGGCCGGCTGCGGTGAACTCGTCGGCGAACGGGGTGTCGGGGTCGAGGATGCCGAACTCGTCGACCACGGCGCCGACGGAGAAGCGCCGGGGCCCGTCATAGGGGACGGTAACGGCGTCGCTGTTGGTCGCGATGTCGTATCCGCTCAGGGTGTCGAAGTCGGCGATGGCTTCACCTTGGCTGCCACTCGTGGATCCAAGGCGCAAGACGAAATTGTCAACGACGGTGCGCTGACCCGGACATCCGGGCGTTCGGGTGGTACCGAAGGGGGCATGACGACGGGCGAGGTGCTGCGTGTGCGCGCAGCGATGAAGCCCATCTCCACCATTCCCCGAGCGCTGGCGACCGTCGATGTGTCCACCGGGGAAGCTGCGCAGGCGATCAACCAACGATCCGATGTGTGCGCCGTGCCGGCCGCCGGCGTTGTCGCCGAGGCCATGGTGTTGCTCACCCTTGCGGATGCCTTCGCAGAGAAGTTCGGTGGGGACAGCGCCGATGAAATGGCGCGGAACGTCCGGGGTTATCTGGACAATCTGGCGATCCGCTGATGGCACCCCGAGCGATCATCATTGGAGCTCCCGGGGCAGGCAAGACGAGCGTGGGCCGACGGGTAGCCGAGCGGCTAGGCGTGGAATTCCACGACAGCGATGCTGCCATCGAGAAGCGGGCCGGCAAACCCGTGTCCGACATTTTTCTCTCGGACGGAGAGGCTGAGTTTCGGCGTCTCGAACGCGAAGTCATCGCCGAGTCCCTGGCGGACGTCGATGGTGTTCTTTCGGTGGGTGGCGGTGCCGTCCTCGATCCGGACACCCGCGAAGCCTTTTCCCACCACACCGTTGTCTGGCTCGAAGTGGACCTCGGCAACGCCACGAAGAGGGTCGGCATGAACAGCGCACGTCCACTCCTGATGGGGAACGTACGCGGGACCATGACGACGATGCTCAACGAGCGCACCCCGCTGTACGAAGAGGTGGCGACCGTCACTGTCGAGACCAGTGGACGTCCGTTGAAGGACGTCGTCGATGACGTGGTCGCGGAGCTAAAGCGTGTCGGGACACCGTCGTGACGGCGTCATACACAATCCCCGTGACCGCGGAGCACGAGTACCCGGTCATCATCGGTCGAGGGCTGCTCGGTGAATTGCCGCACTTGTGTGCGGGTGCTCAGCGAGTCGCCATCATCCACTCCGCGGTCCTGACAACGTCCGCGGAGGCGATCCGTGACGACCTTCACGATGGCGGCTTCGAGTGCTTCTTGATCGAAGTGCCAGCCAGCGAGGACGCCAAGACCGCGCCGGTCGCCTCCTTTGCGTGGGAGACTCTGGGCACCTGCGGTTTCACTCGATCCGACGTCATCGTCGGCTTGGGTGGCGGCGCGACGACGGACCTGGCGGGATTCGTGGCAGCGACCTGGCTGCGTGGCGTGAAGGTGATTCAGATTCCCACAACCGTGCTTGCCATGGTGGACGCCGCCGTCGGCGGCAAGACGGGTATCAACTCCGATGCGGGCAAGAACCTCATCGGGTCGTTCCACAGCCCGCACGGAGTGTTGTGCGACATGAATGCTCTTGATTCCCTACCGCCACACGATCTGCTGTCCGGATTCGCTGAGGTAATCAAGGTCGGCTTCACCCACGACGCGTCCATCCTGACCGATATCGAGGATCGCGGAGAGGCCTGCATCGATCCGGGTGGAGACCTCCTAGCAGACCTCGTCAGGCGTGCGGTCCAGGTGAAGGCAGACGTTGTTGCAGTGGATTTCAAAGAGACCGGCGAAGGTGGCGGAGTCGGACGGGCGGCGTTGAACTACGGACACACCTTCGGACACGCGATCGAGCGGGTGGAGAGTTATCGCTGGCGTCATGGTGCTGCGATCAGTGTTGGCATGGTGTACGTGGCCGAGCTCGCCAGACTCGGGGGAAAGCTCACCGAATCAGACGTCCAGCGCCACCGAGATCTGCTCGAGCAACTTGGCTTGCCGACGACGTACGCAGGGGATCGCTGGGATCAACTGCTGTCGGCCATGCAGGTCGACAAGAAGGCACGCGGCAGTGTTCTTCGTTTCGTCATCTTGAATGGTTTGCAGAATCCGGTCTTCTGGGAAGGGCCCGACCCAGCTCTTTTGCACGCCGCTTACGGCGCTGTGACCGCGTAGAGTTACGTTCATGTCCGATAGCCAGCATCCCGTGTGGGTGCTCAACGGTCCGAACCTGAATCGTCTGGGCACCCGCGAGCCAGACATCTATGGCGATAGGGACTACGACAGCGTCGTCGAGGAAATTGAGCGCGAGGCATCCGCCCTGGGTTTCACGGCGGATGTCCGACAAACCAACGATGAAGCCGAATTGATCGCCTGGCTGCACGATGCAGCCGACCAGTCAGTGCCGGTGATCATGAATCCGGCGGCCTTCACCCACTACTCCTACGCGGTGCGCGACGCCTGCGCCCTATTGACGGCGCCCTTGATCGAGGTCCACCTGAGCAACCCGCTTGCCCGGGAGGAATTTCGGCACACCTCGGTGGTCGGCGGTGTCGCCAACGGAACGATCTCTGGTTTCGGGCTGGATTCCTACCGGCTGGCGCTCCGCGCGCTTGCCGGCCTGCAGTCCTCGCCGTGACCGTTCACCATCAGCGACGCTCTCGACTACGAGACGCGTTGTCGGAAGATGTCCGTGGCGTATTCGTCACCCGGGACCTGGCGTCCGTCCGTTACTTGACCGGCTTCTCCGGGAGCAACGCCACCGTGGTCCTCGGCACCGATGACGCGCACCTGATCACCGACGGCCGCTACCGCGAGCAGGCACATCACGAAAGTCCAGATGTAGCCGCCGTCATCGACCGCGACGTTGTTGGGGCGCTGCGTGGCCTGTGCACAGGACGAGAGATTGCCCTCGATGACAGAACTCCGGTGGGGATGGCACAGCAGTTGACCGAGGCCGGCCTGGCCGTTCGTGCCGTCGCCGACCCGGTGGCGCCATTGCGAATGGTCAAAGACGCCCAGGAGCTCGATGCGCTGTCACGGGCCGGTGGCATTACCGCGCGGGCCCTCGAGCAGGTTGCCGACACCATCGCCGTCGGTGATCGCGAGGCGGACATTGCTCGTCGACTCGAGGCAGCTTTCGCCGAATGGGGAGCAGACGATCGAGCCTTCGCCACCATCGTCGCGAGCGGAGAGAACTCCGCGCTACCGCATCACCGCGCCGGTGACCGCCCACTGGCCACGGGTGATCTGCTTGTTATCGACTGCGGTGCGAAAGTTGACGGGTATCACGCAGACATGACCCGCACCTTTGTCGTCGGGGCCGAGCCGAGCGAGTGGCAGCATGAGATTCACTCGCTGGTGCTTCTAGCCCAGCACGCCGCACGCGACGCGGTGGCGCCGGAGGTCGTCGCGGGAGATATCGACGCCGCCGCGCGAGAGCCCATCACCCACGCGGGGTTTGGTGAAGCGTTTGCGCACGGGACAGGTCATGGCGTAGGTCTTGAGATTCATGAGCAACCAATGTTGTCTGCCCGGAGCTCAGCAGTGCTGCCTGAGCACGCGGTCGTCACGGTCGAACCGGGGATCTACCTGCCCGGTAGGGGAGGAGTGCGCATCGAGGACACTGTGGTGGTCGCCCACGCGCCACAGGTGTTGACCGAGATGCAACGCGGACTGACTAGAGTCGGCTAACCGCAGGGGCGTCCAAGGGTGTCGGTGACATCAGAAGGATGAACGCGGGATTAATACATGCGGGAATGTAGAGACGCGAGAGTGGAGAGCGTGGCGTGGCGACGACAAACGACTTGAAAAATGGATTGGTGCTGAACCTCGACGGCCAGCTGTGGACGGTGGTGGAGTTCCAGCACGTCAAGCCCGGTAAGGGCGGAGCTTTCGTGCGCACGAAGCTCAAGAACGTCATGTCCGGCAAGGTGGTAGACAAGACG
>RGQW01000035.1 GCA_010029945.1 Actinomycetota bacterium
AATGGGGAATCCGAGGCTGGCGAAGGTGCTCCACAGGCTCACGGCGGTGATGGCCGCGGTTGCCGATGTGGCCGGGATTTTGTAGCTCGCGAGCATCCCGAACTGAACCGCCAATCCGACCGCTCCGCCGGCGGGTACGCCGTTGCTGATGGTGAAGCTTGCCTGCTTCACCTGCTGGGATTGCCAGTACCGCAAGCGAGGTTCGGCGGCCATGAAGATCAATCCGTACATCGCCAAGTACACGACGACGGTGACAGCAATGATCACCACGGCGATCCACGACATCGACTGCAGTGACTCCATCGCGTCGCTGTAACTTCCGATCTGCGGAATGACCTGCCAGAAAATCAGAACGATGACGCCTAATCCGAGTGCGCCAAGTGCGATGGACTTGCGGGGGTCCAGTGTGGCCCGCGGCATGTCGGGAGTCTGCGAGTTCTCTTCGCCATCACTCGGTGCGGCGTCGGCATGGTCCCGCATCCCTCGAGCCTGCCATACCCCGACCCCCCGAATCTCCCCACCGAGCCATTGGGCAAGATGAAGGTATGCGTCTTGACCACCTGTCCTATGCATGCACAACAAGCGAGATCGCAGACGTGGTTCAGCGCATCGGGTCAGACCTCGGAGGAACGTTCGTCGATGGCGGCCGCCACCCTTCGTTCGGCACCCGCAATTTCATTCTCCCGCTGGCTGGCGGCTGCTACGTCGAGGTGGTCAGCGCGCTCGACCACCCCGCCGCACTGAAGGCTCCCTTCGGCCAGGCCGTACATCGCCGAGCCGAGCATGGCGGCGGATGGCTCAGTTGGGTTCTGGCCGTCGACGACATCGGCCCGGTCGAGCAACGATTCGGACGGGAGGCAACCCGCGGGAAACGTATTCGTCCTGATGGTGTCGAACTGTGTTGGCAGCAAATCGGCATCCTGAACACCCTGGATCGGCCGGAGGTTCCCTTTTTCGTGCATTGGGATTGCCCCGATACCGAGCACCCGAGCGCGACGGGTGGCACACAAGCGTCCATCGCTGTCGACACGATCGAGTTGTCCGGGGACCACACATCGGTTGTCGAAGTAGTCGGATCCGACGTCGGGCTCGACGACACCAAAGTGACCTGGGTCGAGGACGATGAGCCGGGGGTATCCGCCGTCGTTTTTCGGACCGCCAACGGCTCTGTTCGGATCGACTGACTCCGGTCGATTAATCCGCGCGGCAGCCCGCCTGTCTGCGATCGGAATCCATAGCTGTCGGTGAGCCGGCTACGGCAGTCGTGACTGCTCCCGCCACAGATCAATTCCGCCCTCGACAGCCACCTCGTCGATGGCTGCAATCTCACTCTCGCTGAACGCCAGGTTGTCCACGGCCCCGACAGTTTCGCGGAGTTGGTCAGCCGAACTCGCACCCACCAGAGTCGTCGTGACCCGCGGATCGCGCAACGTCCATGCCACAGCCATCTGGGCCAGGCTTTGGCCTCTCTCGCGCGCTATCTGCGCCAGGGCACGAAGGCGATCTGCGTTCTCGGCATTAAGGAAGGCCGGGTCCAGTGATTTGCCTTCTGTTGCGCGGGAGCCTTCGGGGATTCCATCCACGTAGCGATCGGTCAACATTCCCTGAGCGAGGGGGCTGAACGTGATGGATCCAGCTCCCACGGTTGTCAGGGCGTCGAGCAGACCGTCGTCTTCGATCCAGCGATTCAACAGCGAGTAGGACGGCTGGTGAATCAGCAGAGGTACGCCGAGGTCGGCCAGGATCTCCGCAGCCCGAAGGGTGCGTGCGGGGCCGTAGGAGGAAATACCGACATACAGCGCCTTGCCCTGGGAAACGGCGGTGGCTAACGCGCCCATGGATTCTTCGAGAGGCGTGTTCGGGTCGGGTCGGTGGTGGTAAAAGATGTCGACGTAGTCCAGGCCAAGCCGCTCGAGGCTCTGGTCCAGGCTGGCCAGCATGTATTTGCGAGACCCGAGATCCCCGTAGGGGCCTGGCCACATGTCCCACCCTGCCTTGGAAGAGATGACCAGTTCGTCTCGATACCGGGCAAAATCCTCGCGCAAGATGCGTCCGGCGTTGATTTCAGCCGACCCGAACGGCGGACCGTAGTTGTTCGCGAGATCGAAGTGGGTGATTCCAAGGTCGAAGGCCGTGTGCATGATCTCTCGCTGCGTGGCCAGAGGTTTGTCGTCGCCGAAGTTATGCCAGAACCCCAAACTGATCAGCGGTAAATCGAGCCCACTGCGACCGCATCGGCGATAGGGCATCCGACCGTCGTACCGATCGGGATCGGGCAAGTAGTGTGGGGCGATATCCATAGACGGATTGTGGCAGTGATCGGCGAGAGTGGAGAGCAAGTGTCGAATATTCCGCACGTGACAATGAATGATGATCGATCGATCCCCCAAATCGGTCTGGGCGTGTGGCAGGTGCCCGACGATGTGGCAACCGAGGCATGTCTGACAGCCTTCGAGGCCGGTTATCGGCACATCGACACAGCCGCGCTCTACGGGAACGAAGAGGGCGTGGGCCGGGCCATCAGAGCATCCGGGCTATCCCGAGACGAGCTTTTCATCACGACCAAAGTGTGGAATACCGACCATGGGCGTGCCCGCACGACAGACGCGATGCAGGCCTCCCTCGACAGGTTGGGCCTGGACTACGTCGACCTCTATCTCATTCACTGGCCCACGCCCGACAGAGGTCTGTACGTCGAAACCTGGGAAACGGTTCTGGAACTCAAGGAGCAGGGCAAGACGCTCTCAGCCGGTGTTTCCAACTTCCACCCGTCCCACCTGCGCACCATCATCGATGCGACGGGCGTAACTCCCACTATCAACCAGGTGGAGCTCCACCCATGGCTGCCCCAGCGAGAGGTACGGGCGGCCGATGACGAGCACGCAGTGGTCACGGAGGCCTGGTCACCGCTTGCTTCAGGCGGCCTCATCGACAACGCCGTCCTGGCCGACATCGGCAGCAAGCACGGAAAGAGCAGCGCTCAGGTCATGATCCGCTGGCACCTGCAGATCGGGAATGTCGTTCTGCCAAAGTCGGTCACGGCCGAGCGGATCGTCAGCAACATCGACGTGTTCGATTTCGAGCTCGATGCCGATGACCTCATCGCTATCGAAGGCCTTGAGGACCCGTCACGTCGCACGGGTCCGAACCCGGACGTCTTCAACGAGGCCTAGTCACCGGCTCCGACGGATCGGGACGGATCACCGTTGCCGCTGGCGCGACCTCACGCGGTGCGTGCGTCCAAGTTCTCCTGAGGCAGCATGTCTCCCGCGGCTTCGCAGCTTCGTTCGATGCGTGACGCAGACCTCTCGATTCGTCGCATTTGCTTCTTCTTGATGCCATCGGTGCCTTTGTCGGCCTCGACGCGACTGAGATTCTTCTGGATGCGGTTGGCATTGACCAGCACGCGTTCGGGCAGATCGCCGGAGATGTACGCCTCTTCGGCGTCCGTCACCAGCGTGTCGGTCAGGCCCTTCAACTCCGCGAGCATCTCTTTCTTCGCCTTCTTCTTCGCGTCCGGCTTGGAATTGATCTCGCTCAACTTGAGGTCAAGGGCGAAGTAACTCGTGCATGCGGGGATGACCTCGATGGCCTCGTCGATCTCCACGTCAAGGGCGTCCGAGGGTGCCTCACTCGGGGTCACGTCCTCCGCCGCCGGCTCCTCGTCGCCTCCCCCGCAGGCCGCCAGGCTGACCGCTAGGACGCAACTCGCTGCGACCGCCATCAACTTCCGCGTTCCTCGCATGTCAACCCTCCGTCGCGCCCTTGGGGACTCCGTCACGAAAGCGTAACGCGACGAGCACGATCGCGCCGTGTTTTTGCCACCCTGGCGCGCCGAGAATCGATGAGGGCACAGGAGGCGGGTGCTAGGCCCCTGCGCGCCAATGCGGCGCCGACTCGGTGCTCGACGCCGCATTGGTGGGGTCGTATCAACTGCAGCCGGACGTGCTCCCGCAGCCTTCGCAGACGTAGCAGCTGCCGGCTGGGCGCATCTTGATGCCACAGGTCATGCACAAGGGCGCGTCCGACGCGGTTCCGGTGATCTCTTCGAGCAGTTCGGCGCTGGAGTGGGCGCTACTGGCGGCAGCCATCTCCCCCGCCGGGGCTGACTGCTCATCGACCGCAAGGTCTACTGCTGGAGCAGCCTCGACCTGCGGTGTCTCGTACTGCTGGGTAACGGTCGCCGCGCGCTCATCGGCCGTGAAGATCCCGAGCGCCTCACGCTTGTCCAACGGCAGGTGATCCAACGCCAAACGACGGAAGATGTAGTCCATGATCGACTGGCTCATCCTGATGTCTGGATCGTCGGTCATACCTGCTGGCTCGAAGCGCATGTTGACGAACTTGGATACGAAGGCTTCCAACGGCACGCCGTACTGCAGCGCGATCGAAATGGCGATGGAGAAGGCATCCATCACGCCCGCGAGCGTCGAACCCTGCTTGCCGAGCTTGAGGAATACCTCGCCGAGCTCTCCATCCTCGTAACTGCCCGCCGTCAGGTAGCCCTCGGCACCTGCCACCGAGAAGCTGGTGGTTCGACTCGGCCGTGACTTCGGCAAACGCCGCCGGATCGGCTGACCGATTCCCTCGATAGCGGCCTCCACTTGCGCATCGACCTTCGTCGCCTTTGCATCGGACAGCGGCTGGCCGACCTTGCAGTTATCGCGATAGATCGCGAGTGCCTTGAGGCCCTGCTTCCAACCCTCGTAGTAGATCTCCTCTACTTCTTCGATGGTCGCGGTCTCCGGCATGTTCACCGTCTTGGAGATGGCACCGGAAATAAACGACTGCACCGCAGCCATCATCCGAACGTGACCCATCGGAGAAATGGACCGGGCTCCCATTGCGGTGTCGAAGATCGCATAGTGCTCGGTCTTCAGTCCAGGAGCGTCCACAACGTGTCCGTTCTCCGAGATGTACTCCACGATGGCTTCGATCGTTTCTTCGGTGTAGCCGAGCTTGCGCAGTGCGCGAGGGATCGTCTGGTTGACGATCTGCATCGAGCCACCACCCACGAGCTTCTTGAACTTCACCAGTGAGAAGTCCGGCTCGATTCCCGTGGTATCGCAGTCCATCATGAAGCCGATGGTCCCGGTGGGAGCGAGGACGGAGGCCTGCGCGTTCCGCCACCCGTTCTTCTCACCCGTGGTCAGGCATTCCTCCCATGTCTTCACCGCGAGCTTGAGAACGTCGCCGTCCAAGCTCGACACGGTCCGCACATCGTCGTTGGCCGATGCGTGCTTGCGCATGACGCGCTTGTGGGCATCGACGTTTCGCGCGTAGCCGTCGTAGGGACCGACGACTCCGGCGAGCTCGGCGCTGCGCTTGTACGCGGTTCCGGTCATCAGCGATGTGATGGCTGCAGCGAAGGAGCGACCAGCGTCGGAGTCGTACGGAAGACCCGTCGCCATCAGCAGCGCACCGAGATTCGCGTATCCGATACCGAGTTGGCGGTACCGGCGAGTGGTGTCGCCGATCGCCTCCGTCGGGAAGTCAGCGAAGGAGATCGAGATGTCCATCGCGGTAATAACGAACTCCACACTCTTGGCGAACCTCTCCGCATCGAATGTGTCGTCTTCCTTCAGGAAGGTCATCAAGTTCAAGCTCGCCAGGTTGCATGAGGAGTTGTCCAGGCTCATGTATTCCGAGCAGGGGTTGGACGCGTTGATCCGCCCCGTTTCCGGATTGGTGTGCCAATCGTTGATGGTGTCGTCGTACTGAATTCCCGGATCCGCGCAGGCCCAAGCGGCCTCCGCCATGGTCCGGAAGAGCCCCTTGGCGCTCACCGTCTCCACAACCTCGCCGTCGGTACGAGCCCGAAGCCCGAAATCCTCGTCCGCCTCCAGTGCCCGCATGAACTCATCGGAGACTCGCACCGAGTTGTTGGCGTTCTGGTACTGAACCGACGTGATGTCTTTTCCACCGAGGTCCATGTCGTATCCCGCGTCGCGCAGAACCCGGATCTTGTCCTCTTCTCGGACCTTGGTCTCGATGAACTCCTCGATGTCGGGGTGATCGACATCGAGCACCACCATCTTCGCGGCCCGACGCGTTGCACCGCCAGACTTGATCGTGCCTGCGGAGGCATCCGCCCCACGCATGAACGACACGGGTCCGGACGCCGTGCCACCAGAGGAACGCAGGAGTTCTTTGCTCGAACGAATGCGCGACAGGTTCAGCCCGGCACCGGAGCCACCCTTGAAAATGAAACCCTCTTCTTTGTACCAATTCAAGATGGAGTCCATCGTGTCGTCGACACTCAAGATGAAGCAGGCACTCACCTGCTGCGGAGCCGTGGTGCCGACGTTGAACCACACCGGAGAGTTGAAGCTGAAGACCTGGTGCAACAGCATGTAGGTCAACTCATGCTCGAAGATCTCCGCGTCCTCGTCCGACCCGAAGTAGCCGTTGTCCCGTCCGGCTTTGGTATAGGTCAAGACCACGCGATCGATCAACTGCTTGAGGCTCCACTCCCGCGACTCGGTGCCCACTGCACCGCGGAAGTACTTTGTCGTGACGATCGTCGACGCGTTCACACTCCAAAAGTCGGGGAACTCAACACCCTGCTGCTCGAACACCACCTCCCCGGTCTTCCAGTTGTTCTGCACCACGTCACGGCGCTCCCAGGTGACGTCGTCGTAGGGATGCCGTCCCGCCGTGGTGTAGAGCCGCTCCATCGTCAGGCCGGGGCCTTGGAGGGTGTTGTGCACGAACGGTGCGGGTGTGCTGATTGTTTGGGACATCGGTGGTGCCTTTCTTGCTGGTGCGGAACGGACGGATATTTCTGGTTCTAGGTCGGGGAAGAATCTCGTGCGGGTGTGACATCGGCGTGCTCGCGGCGAGCCGGCTCATGAGCCGTTGGCTCCCCTTCTGCGCGAAGCAGCGTGATCTCTGCTTCGAAATCTTCTAGCGAATCAAAGCTGCGGTAGACGGACGCAAACCTCAGATAGGCGACTTCGTCCAGTTCGCGGAGCGGGCCAAGAATGGCCAGCCCCACTTCTTCGGCTGGAATTTCTGCATTACCGGTGGCGCGAAGTGCATCTCTTACCTGTTGGGCGAGGATCGCGATCTGGTCGTCTTCGACGGGACGCCCCTGACACGCCTTGCGGACACCCGCCACGACTTTCGCCCGGGAGAAAGGCTCGCTGGCCCCTGATCGCTTCACCACATTCAACTGGGCCGTTTCTGACGTCGTGAAACGTCGGCCGCAGCTCAAGCATTCCCGTCGGCGCCGGATGGCGCTGCCTTCCTCTGATGTGCGCGAGTCGACGACCCGTGAGTCCTCCTCACGGCAAAAAGGACACCTCATGGGTTCCTCCCGTCACTCTCGTCACATCTGTATCGCCATTACTGCCGTCTGTGGGGATTTATGGGGAAATCCTGTGGACGAACTGTGCAGTAGTACCACAACCTGTGGACGAATCACATGCGTGTGACTACTACATCTAGGGGTCAGACTGTAGGGCTAGTGGACGCCGGGCGCAAGCGTCCTCGGGAATTTGGCCCGCTTGGGCGTGTTGCTCGGCTCAGCGGGCGATTCGGGAGACCTCATCGGCGACCCGCGATGCCCAGGTCTTCGTTCCTCGCGTCGTGTAGTGCAAGGCGTCAGCGAAGGGGACCTTCTGGTCTCTCGCCCAGGAGCCCCAGCGAATGTGATGCAGGTTGTTCCTGTCCGCCGCCAGCTGTTTGACCTGCCGGTTGAACCAGCGCTCCTTTTCTCGCGTGAACCGATCGCCACCGCTGGCGTAGGTATCCACCCACATCACCGTGCGCTTGGGTCCAAGCACCCGCATGAGCTCCTTCATTCGAGATGCCGTTGTTCCTCGATCGATCCACCGCATGTCGTTGGTTCCGATGGCAACCACCACTGTCGCCGGAAGTTGATCTAGTTCCTTGGCACGCTTGGCTTGCGCGATCGCCCAATCCAGCCGCTTCCCTCCGAAGCAACGCACCGTGGGGGTCCATCCGTCCTCACGTAGCGCCCGCGTTAACGGCTTTCGTCCATTGCGGGTCAACGAGTCGCCGATCACCAGCACCCGGCGCCCTTGACCTGGGCCGGGGGTCGTATTGAGGGAGGCGGGCCAGATCGGACCACTGCACGCCCGGGCGTCTCCCCCGGTGGACCATTGCGGGTCCTTGCGTGGACCCGCTTCATCCGCCGCCGCCACGCTCCACTGCTGACCGGCCAGGCAAACCACGACAGTGGTCACGAGGACCGCAAAGCGACGACGCACCCGCTCAGTATCACCCGAGGATGGGGACGACAATGGACTGACCCGGCATCACGGGTGTTGTGCCAAGGTCGTTCATCTGACGAATCTGCCGGACGACTCCCCGCGGGTCGCTGCCAGGCGCCACCTCGCGGGCTATCCCCCACAGCGTTTCGCCCGCCTGGACCACCACCACCTGCGGTGCCGGCGATTTCGACGCCTCGGACATTGATCCTGAAGCGCCGGCCACCTGACCGGCCCCGATGACGATCGCACCCAGGGCCGCAACGGACGCGGAGAAGGCGACCAGCCGACCACGCCTCGTCAGCCGCAATCCGGGATCGCTCCTGTTTGCTCGATGCCTGTCATCACGTGCCCGAGTGCCACGGGGGGAAGTCCGCGTATCCATCGCTGTGCCTTTCCTAGTGCCGAAACCTTGTTCGAACGTCTGTACGATCGAACACATGTTCGTTTTCTATCATGCTCCGCCCGACACACCCTGCATTTATCGAACAGGTGTTTGATTTCGTGTCGCGGCTGCCGTAGTTTTCGAACACACGTGCAGGATGGCGTGGGGGTCTGACACCCACGCCTCGGCTAGCCCAGGAGGGCCCATGGCATCGACGGTGAGCGAACTTCCCGACGGTGAGCCTGACGATTCAGGCCTCACACCCCGGCAGCAGGCCATCCTGCGGGTCATCGAGGAGACCATGGCGGACCGGGGCTACCCCCCGAGCGTTCGCGAAATTGGGCACGGTGTCGGCCTGACCTCCCCGAGTTCGGTGGCCCACCAACTCAAGACGCTCGAAGAATTGGGGTATCTGCGTCGCGACCCCCACCGGCCTCGCGCACTCGTCGTGGCACGTCCATCCAGCACACCCGCCGGCACCTCTACCCCAAACGTGACGCACATTGAGCCGCAGGCATCTAGCAGCGCGGTTTCGGTTCCTCTGGTCGGTCGTATCGCCGCGGGCGGGCCCATCCTCGCCGAGCAGCACACCGAAGACGTCATGCCCTTGCCTCGGGATCTTGTCGGTGACGGCGAGTTGTTCATGCTCACGGTGGTCGGCGACTCGATGTTGGACGCGGCCATTTGCGACGGCGACTTCGTTGTTGTTCGAAGCCAACCGACGTGCGACAACGGGGATATCGTCGCTGCGATGATCGATGGTGAAGCCACCGTCAAGACCTTCAAGCGGCGCGACGGCCACGTCTGGCTCATGCCGCACAACCCGGCCTACGAGCCGATCCTCGGCGACAATGCCACCGTTCTCGGAAAGGTCGTCAGCGTCCTTCGACGGATTCGCTGAGTTCTCCCTCACTCGTCATCTCTGAGCCTGACCAGGGCCTGTCGAACGACCGACCCGTCCGTGGTGAACCACAACGGTGGCAGGGACGCACGCAACGCTCCTCCGTATCCGGCCGTCGCCATGCGTGGATCGAGAACCGCTACCACCCCTCGATCAGACTCTGAGCGAATGAGTCGACCCGCACCCTGAGCCAACAGCAAAGCCGCCCGGGTCAGCGCAACCTCGCGAAAGCCGGAGCGACCCTCCGCATCGACGGCTGCTTGCCGCGCGCTCATCACCGGGTCATCGGGCCGAGGAAACGGAATCCGGTCGATAGTCACCAGCACTAAGGAGTTGCCCGGTACGTCGATGCCCTGCCACAGGGCGACTGTTCCCACCAGCACGCTGTGGGGCTCGCTCGTGAAACGCTGCACCACCGGCGCGACCGATTCCCCCCGGCGTTGGACCAGCAGGGGCCCGAGGTCACCGGCGTCGAGCCCCGAGCCCAACCGGACACGCAGGTAGTCCGCTGCCCGATCGACACCGTTCCAACTCGAGAACAGCGCCAAGGTCCGCCCGCCGGCAGCTTCGATGAGGTCCGCGAGTTCGTCGAGTGCTTCCATCGATGCACCCTCGCGATTGGGCGGCGGCACATGCCCCGCTACATACAAGATTCCCTGCTGCGCGTAATCGAATCCGGAACCGACATCGAGGCACGTCGTGTCCGGTGCGAGCCCAAGTGCCGTCAGGGTCGGGGCGAATGAACCACCGGCTTTCAGGGTGGCACTGGTCAGGACCACCGGTTGCTCCGGATACAACGACTCCGCAAGAGCGTCTCCGACGCTTAACGGCGCGATGCGTAGAACCGGCCCCCGACCACCATCCTGCGACCACCACACAACATCAGAATTCGCGAGCGCGAGGAGTCGACCCGACACGGCGAAAACATCCTCGGCACCGGCCCGAACTCGCTGGAGAGCGGCCGCATCGGTGCTCCCCTGGTGGGCTGTGGCCGGCGTGGCGGATAGATCGGCCGACAGGGCCGACGCCAATGCCCGCGTGGAATCCCGTATCCGCGCGAGGGCCAAGGACAAAGCCGGCGTCCACGCGGTGATTCGGCCAGAGCTGTTCGAATCCGCTTCCGCGAGCTCATCGAGAGCGATCGCCACATCGTCGACCGCATCAGCCAGCGAGCCCTCATCGTCGCTCACCCGAGCGGCGTCGCCGACCAATCGCTCGAGGGCGGAAACCGACAACTCGCCGGTGACGGCACTGGTGATCCGATCGACCAACTCGTGTGCCTCGTCGACAACGAGGGCCGATCGATCAGGCAACACCGGAACGCCTTCGATGGCGTCGATCGCGAGCAGCGCGTGATTGGTGACCACGATGTCTGCCTCCATTGCCCGAGCCCGAGCCTGGGCCGAGAAGCACTCGTCACCGAACGCGCACCGGCTCTCGCCCACGCACTCTGCCGACGACACCGACACGGCTCGCCACACTCGAGAGTCGATCTCGGCATCGAGGTCATCTCTGTCACCGGTCTGAGTGTGTGACGCCCACTCGTGAACCATGGCCGCTTGCTCTTCCAGCGATCCCCGGGCCCGAGAGCCGATCTGTTCCTGCAAGATCAGCGACTCTTGACCGTCGGCCTCGCCCATTCGTTGCCGGCACAGATAGTTCTGCCGCCCCTTCAACACAGCCCAGGAAACGTCCCCGTCGGCCTCGGCCAGGCGGGGCAATTCCCGCTCGATCAGTTGCCGCTGCAGAGCAAGGGTCGCGGTCGCGATCACCACCGGACCCTTCTCGCGGGCCATCCGGGCCGCGGGCACGAGGTACGCGAGGGACTTGCCCGTCCCGGTGCCTGCCTGCACGACGATGTTGTCGCCGGCGGAAAAAGCCTCCATGACCGCCTCGGCCATTTCACGCTGACCGACTCGGGACTGGCCACCCATCAACTCGACGATCGCCTCCAGGCTCGTCGAGACGGAATCACTCATCGCGCGATCGGTCACGCTAGCCCGCGGCGACCGAATCGAGTTCGCGAGCCAGATCCACCGCGACCCTTGCTTTCAGATGGGAGCCGTGCTCTTCGTGATCTACCGAGACCACATCGCCCTCCCGATACACCCGCGCCAGTAGATCTCCGCGTTCGTAGGGCACGACGACATCCACGTCCACCAGAGTGCGGGGCAGGTCGGCGTCGATCGCAGCGAGCAATTCACCGATGCCCACACCACTGCTCGCGGACACAAGGACCGCGTGCGGCTCGTGGCGCAATACCTCCGCGGTCACGGTCTCGTCCGCGATGTCGGCCTTGTTGATCGCGATGATCTCCGGCACATCTCCTGCATCAATCTCCGCGAGCACCTCTCGGACCGCGGCGATTTGCTCCCTCGGTACGTCGTCGGACCCATCAACGACGTGGACGATGACATCGGCGTCGCGGATCTCCTCCAGTGTCGAGCGGAACGCCTCCACGAGTTCGTGCGGGAGATGGCGCACGAAACCGACGGTGTCGGACATCGTGATGTCACGACCTGCGGGCGTCCGGACTTTGCGAACCGTCGGATCGAGGGTGGCGAACAGCGAGTCGTCGACCAGCACACCCGATCCCGTCAACCGGTTCAACAAGCTGGACTTCCCGGCGTTGGTGTAACCGGCGAGGGCGACCATCGGAACACCCGAACGGCGACGAGCGTGTCGTTGGGTGGCTCTGGTGCGCTCCATAGTGCGCAATTGCGATCGGATCTTGGCCATTTGCGACCTGATCCGGCGACGATCCGTTTCGATCTTCGTTTCACCTGGTCCGCGTGTTCCCACGCCACCG
>RGQW01000036.1 GCA_010029945.1 Actinomycetota bacterium
AGGTCTGTTCCATCCATAGCCAAAGTGTTGCACTCTCGGCCGGTGGAGGGCCAGAGGCGCGCTCCAGGATGCTTGCGCGGGGAATTCTTGGCACAGTGGGGGGCGTGACGCGCGTATCTCGGGTTGTCCTTGCCGCCGTGATCGCCGCGGCGGCACTGGTGGTGGCGCCACCGGCGGCGGCTCACCAGCCGGTTCCGCTCGGCCCAGCGGGGTCGTCGCCCGCGAAGGGCCCACTCCTGGTGGACGGCACGGTCTCTTTCGCGCTCTTTGCCGACATCAAGCGGGGAGATCGTCGGGGCTTTCGTTTTCGCTTGGACGAAGGTGACCGGATGGCTGTGCAGCTGCTGATTTTGGACCGGCCGCCGAGCAACGAGATCCGCAACGCCCGTCTACCGCGGGTGACGATCACCGACCCCCGGGGTCGAAAGACGCGGATGATTATCAACGAACGAACGGAGTTCTACGAGCCGTACGGCGGTACCGACTACCTGTATCTCTCGCGAGTTGAGTCCGACGCGATACCGGGGGAGTACCGGGTCACCGTGTCCGCCAGGTCCAAGCGCGTAGTCGAAACCGTGATCTCCGTCGGCTACCGAGAGGTTCCCGGCGAGGTGCGCTACCCCTGACGTGATCGGCGATACGGGTCATCGGACGGCAGTCGATCAGGCAACCCCGCGCGCCGTCGACACCCTGAGGTACGCGGATGGGTGGTCGCTCACAGCGCTTTGCAACACTTGGGCGATGACCACGCGAGGCTGGATCGGAATGGCGCTGGGTGTCGGGCTTGTGATCTGGGGCCTGTCTCAGATCATTTTTGGGACGTAGTTCCACCGGCGAGGGCAATCAGGGCGTCACCCGTGACGCGGTGAGGTACCCATTCTCGGAGCGCTCGGGCTCCCTGCGATTCGTAGAAGCGCCACGAGGACTGCATATTCGGTTCGTCCAGCACCCACCATTCCAAGCGTCCGTACCCTCGCTCGACGCAGATACGTGCGAGGTTCGCCAGTAGTGCTTTGCCGTACCCGGATCCCCGATGCTCTGGTTGAACGAAGAGATCCTCGAGATAGATGCCGTGCGTACCGAGCCACGTTGAATAGTTCAAGAACCAGAGGCTGAAACCGACCACGCCGTACTCGGCATCATCGGCGACGTGCGCGAACAGTGCGGGCCGCGTTCCGAACAGAGCCTCGTGCAGATCAGCCGGAGTCGCCGTGACTGCATCGGGCTCCATCTCGAACTCCGCAAGGCCGACGATCATGTCGTGAATTGCGGCCACGTCGTCTGGTGTGGCTTCTCGGATCACGTCGTCACGCTACCCAAGGTATGACCTGACGATCGTGCCTCGGAGACCTGCTGACTCAGGAGCAGCAATTGCCGGTGCCTAACAAATCCAGGCCATCAGGGGATTCGTCGGTCACAGCGTAGGTCTCCCATTCCAAACCATCGGGGTCGACGACGTAGATCTTGTCCTGCTCTGCATGGCAGCACACCACGCCTTCCTCACGCCTTACCTCGAGACCAGCGTCACTCAAGGCGACGTCCTGCTCGCCAACATCCTCGGTTGTAGGTACTTCGATGCCAATGTGGTTGAGGGCATTTCCTGAGCCCTCCCCGCGATCGTCAACCTCGAAAAGCACCAATTTCATGGGCGGATCGGCAATCTCGAAGTTCGCGTAACCGGGGCGCCGCTTATGGACGGCGGTCCGGAAGGCTCGGGAGTAGAACTCGACCGCGGTGTCAAGGTCGGAGACGTTCAAAGCCAACTGCACTCGCGCCACGATGCTCCTTCCCTCGGTGGGGTTGGTCAAGCGTAGCGATTGTCATCCGCCGGACAGCGTGACTTCTTGTAGGTGGCGAAAACCCCCACGTGCCGATGGCGGACGTGGGGGCTTTCGGTGAGTGTTGAGTGAATCCCTAGGCCTTGGTCTCCCAGAAGATTTCGGCGATTTCGTCGATCTTGCCGAGAAGATCATCGGCGACAGCCGGATCGAGGGACCCCTTGGTGCCTCCGGCCCCGGCGAGCTTGGTCGCTTGGTTAAACAACTCGTTCAACTGCGGGTACTTCTCGAAGTGCGGGGGCTTGAAGTAGTCAGTCCACGGAACTCAGCGTCGTCGGAGGCGTGGTACTTCTCCATGCACGCCTTCACAGATTCGGCCTCCAGGCGAGCCTGGGAGGGGTCGTAGACGCCGCAAGGCAAATCGCAGTGCGCATAGGCAGTGGTGCGGGGCTGGAGGGCCCGAAAGATGCTGTTGAGCATGAGACTCCTTCGAAGTTATGAGTGAATGCCTGATCTGACCCTAGCGCTCAGGAACACACTTGGCACGCGGCAGGATGGCCAAGTGCTGTCGTTCACCACTGTCCGTGTCGTCGGTCCGTCTATGGAGCCAGCAGTGCAGAACGGGCAATGGTGGGTCGTGCGTAAGGGCGCGAAACTTCGACAGGGAGACGTTGTTCTTTTGCGGCACCCCGAGCGATCGGAGCTGAGCGTGGTGAAGCGCTTGGGTCATCGAGAAGGTAGCGGGTGGTGGGTGCTTGGTGACAACCCACACGAGAGTGATGACAGTCGGCAGTTCGGGGCGGTTCCGGACAAGTTGATCATCGGGCGGCTGATCTTCCGGTATCGATGAACGCCCGTGCGGCGGGGACGAAAAGCCGCTCCTAGTCGTCGTCGCCCAGGCGCGCGAGCCAGGTGGCGAGCCGTTCGACCGGAACCTCGAAATCGGGGTGCAGGTTGACGAACTCCTGCATGCGATCTCCGAGCCAGTCGAAGGTGACTTCTTCCTCGCCTCGTCGGCTTTGCATCTCCTCGATCCCGCGGTCCGTGAAATACATGTCCGCGCCTTACGCGAATGCCTGCTCGACCACGGCCTGCTGCTCGGCCACGTGACGCTGGTGTGTTCCAACAGCCGGAGACGATGACGAAGGCCTCGTGACGCCTTCGATAGGGCGATTGACCATGGGTGGAGCGTTCATCGCCACGAAACTCCATGCCCCCTGGTTGGCCGGCTCCTCTTGAACCCAGCGGATCTCGGCATTGGGGTATCGGTCGAGAACCTCCGCGAGGCGGAAGGGAAGCGGGTAGAGCCGCTCAAAGCGCAGAATCGCCGTGTTGTGCAATCCATGCTCGTCGCGGTGCGCCGCGAGGTCGTAGTAGATCTTCCCGCTGCACAGCAGAACCTTGGTGATCTCCGGTCCCTCGTGCTCGGGGTCAAGCAGGATCGGCTGGAAGGTTCCGGACGTGAATTCGTCCTTGGTGGAGACCGCCTGCTTGGCGCGTAGGAGCGACTTCGGGGTGAAGATGATCAGCGGTCGGGTCAGACGACTAAACACCTGCCAACGCAGAAGGTGGAAGTACGACGCCGGGGTGCTCGGCATCGCCACCGTCATGTTGTCCTGGGCGCACATCTGCAAGAAGCGCTCGACGCGGGCACTCGAGTGGTCCGGCCCTTGCCCTTCTTGCCCGTGCGGCAGTAGGAGAGTGACGGCCGAGCGCTGCGCCCACTTTTGCTCACCGGAAGAGATGAACTCATCGGTGATCGTCTGGGCACCATTGACGAAGTCACCGAACTGCGCCTCCCACATCACGAGGGCATCGGGGCGGGCGACGGAGTATCCGTACTCAAAGCCCAGGGCGGCGAACTCGCTAAGGAGTGAGTCGTAGACGTAGAGCTTCGCCCCGTCGCGGTAACACGACTTCAGTGGTTTGTATTGCCACCCTGTTTCGCTATCCACGATGACCATGTGGCGATGCCCGAACGTTCCGCGTCGAGAGTCCTGGCCAGCGAGGCGAACGGTGCGACCCTCCATGAGCAGGGAACCCACGGCCAGAGCCTCGGCCATTCCCCAGTCAATCGTGTCGTCGGAGACCATCTGCTCGCGACGCTGCAGTTGAGGTGCCAAACGAGGATGCACGTGGAAATCGTCCGGCAGCGTGATCTGTGAGTCGATGACTGTTTCGATCTGCTCCTGACTGATGGCCGTATCTACTTCGGTGAAGGGTGTCTGTGGGGTCAAGTCGAGTTGGCCGGTCTCGATGATGTCCTTCACGCGGTCAGCGAAATCCTCGGCGTCGTCTTCCGGAGTGTCTTTAGTTTCTTGGAAGACACGTTCGAGTTGCTCCTGGAAGTGCTTGAGAGCTTGCTCGGCTTCGTCGACGGTGATGTCGCCACGACCGATGAGTGATTCCGTGTAGTGCTTTCGCACCGAACGCTTGGCGTCGATGATCTTGTACATCCGTGGCTGAGTCAGCGATGGATCGTCTGCCTCGTTGTGGCCGCGCTTGCGATAGCACACCATGTCGATGACCACGTCTTTGTGGAATGCCTGCCGGAAAGCGAATGCCAGGCTGGCCACGCGAGCAACGGCCTCGGGATCATCACCGTTGACGTGGAAGATCGGCGCCTGCACCATGCGGGCGACATCGGTGGAATACACACTGGAGCGTCCGTACTTGGGTGACGTCGTGAAGCCCACCTGATTGTTCACGACGATATGGACCGTGCCGCCGGTCCGGTAGCCCTGCAGTTGCGAAAGCTCGAGCGTTTCGGCGACAACTCCTTGGCCCGCGAACGCCGCATCCCCGTGAATCAGGACAGGAAGAATGTCGTTCCGGCGTTCCTTCGGCAGCAGATCCTGCTTGGCTCGCACGATTCCCTCGAGCACTGGATTGACCGCCTCGAGGTGTGACGGATTGGCCGCGAGGTACACGGACGTATACGCGCCGTCGGGCGTCAAGAACGATCCGGTGGTTCCAAGGTGGTACTTCACGTCGCCCGAGCCCTGGACCGAGTCGTCGCCGTAGTCGCCCTCGAATTCGCGGAAGACCTGCGCGTAGGACTTGCCGGCGATGTTCGTCAGAACGTTTAAACGACCGCGATGGGGCATGCCGATGGCGACTTCGAGGATGTCGTCATGCGCCGCGTCGGTGAGGATTTCATCGAGGAGTGGAATGAGGGATTCTGCGCCTTCGAGTGAAAATCGCTTCTGTCCGACGTACTTGGTGTGCAAGAAGGTCTCGAGAGCTTCGGCCTCGTTCAGCTTGTTCAGCATGCGCAGCTGCTCATCGCGGTCGGGCTTCACGTGCGGGATCTCGACTCGCTCCTGGATCCACTGGCGTTGATCGGGATCTTGCAGGTGCATGTATTCGATGCCGACTGTGCGGGTGTAGGCGTCGCGCAGCACGCCAAGAATCTCCCGAAGTTTCATCAGGGCGCGACCGCCGAAGCCTCCGGTGGGGAACTCCCGGTCCAGATCCCACAGGGTCAACCCATGACTGAGCACGTCGAGGTCGGGATGCGAACGCTGCTCGTACTCCAGCGGATCGGTGTCGGCCATCAAGTGCCCTCGGACACGGTAGGCGTGGATGATCTCTTGCACCCGGACCGTCTTGTCCAGGTCCGTTTCGTGACTGGCGGAGATGTCGTGGGCCCAGCGAACAGGCTCGTAGGGGATACGTAAGGAACGGAAGATTTCGCCGTAGAAGTCCTCTTCGCCGAGCAGAAGTTGATGAATGCGGCGCAGGAACTCGCCGGATTGTGCGCCCTGGATGATGCGGTGGTCGTAGGTGCTCGTGAGCGTCATGATCTTCGACACGGCGTTCCGGACGATCGTCTCCGACGATGCGCCCTGCCAGTCCGCCGGGTACTCCATCGCTCCGACCCCGACGATGCACCCCTGTCCTTCCATCAGGCGGGGGATCGAATGGTTGGTGCCGATCGTTCCCGGGTTGGTCAACGAGACCGTGGTGCCGGCGAAGTCCGTGACCTCGAGTTTGCCGCCGCGGGCACGCCGGACCACGTCTTCGTAGGCGGCCCAAAAAGCGGCGAAGTCCATCCGCTGGGCACCCTTGATGTTCGGAACAAGCAACTGCCGCGTGCCATCGTCTTTCGCGAGGTCGATCGCCAAGCCGAGGTTCACGTCTTCGTTGCGGAGCACGGCGGGCTTGCCATCCACCTGAGTGAAGCCGTAACCCATCTCGGGCATCGTTGCCATCGCTCGCACCACCGCGAAGCCGATGACGTGGGTGAACGACACTTTGCCGCCTCGCCCGCGCGACAGGTGGTTGTTGATCACCACCCTGTTATCCATCAGCAACTTCACCGGCACCGATCGCACGCTGGTGGCGGTGGGCACCGAGAGGCTGGCCTCCATGTTCGTCACCACGCGACCGGCCGCTCCGCGAAGCACCTCTGGTTCAACCACGGGCGCATCGGTGCTGTCCTTGGACGGTGGCGTGGCGGCGTCCGGCGGAGGCGTCGACGCGGCCGTTGACGCCGGAGTCGACGCCGGAGTCGAGGCAGGTTTCGACGGGGCTGGGGAAGTCGTTGGTGTCGAAGAACTCTGCTCGGGTGCAGCGGGTGCCGGGGCAGCAGCGGCGGCCGCGGCGGCGTGCGGCACGGCTGCGGGTGAGTACTCCACCGGGGCGTAGTCCTCGAAGAAGTCCCACCACGCCGGATCGACGGAGTTCTTGTCCCTTAAGTACTGCTCGTAGATCTCGTCCACCAACCACTCGTTGGGGCCGAAGCGACTGACAACGGAATTGGGGGGCTCGCTCGCCACGGAGGCGTTCCTCTCACGTGCAGATGAATGTGGTCCTAACAGTAGCCCTCGGCGCATGCGCGAACGCGTCCGGATGCACGTCCTGCCGACAGGCACCACAGTTGCGCCATGGGTTTCCTCGGGTCGGACACGGTTGCGCTGGTGACGGGAGGCAGTCGAGGTCTCGGTCTGGCTGCAGCGCGGGGGATTGGCGGCCGGGGCGCCCGCGTCATCGTGCTCGGTCGAGACCACTCGCGCGTTACTGCTGCCGCAGCAGAGCTCGTCGACGACGGTGTGGAGGCAATCCCTGTGGCGGCGGACGTTGCGGACCCGGCATCGCTCGCTCGGGCTGCGGACGCCGTCGCCCATGTCGGACCACCGGATGTCCTGGTGCTTTCCGCCGGAGTGATGGCAGCCAAGATGACACGCACCATCCGCACAAGCCCCGATGAATGGCAACGCGTCATGAGCATCAACCTGGACGGCGCGTTCTACAGCATCGAAACCTTCGCGCAGGACCTTGTGAAGAATCGATCCGGCAGGGTCATCGCTCTGTCCGCGTGCCTGGGTCGGTTCACTGGACCCGGAACGAGCGGCGGGTTGGCTCCGTATCGAATCTCGAAAGCGGGAGTGAACGCGCTGGTGCGGAATTTCGCCGCTGAGATGCAATGGGGGCAACGCGGCGTCCTGGTAGACGCCGTATGCCCGGGGCATTGCCGGACCGACATGGGTGGCCCCGACGCTCCGCGATCCGCAGAAGAGGGTGCCGAAACAATCGTGTGGCTGGCCGATCGAGAGGCAACGGATGATGAAGGCAACGTCGTTCCCACCGGTGTGCTGTGGGAGGACAGGCAGATCGTTCCGTGGTGATGGATCGGCGTTAAGCGCCCTGCCCGATTAGGCGATCATCCCCGGCCTGTTGCCCTTACCGCTGACTCGACCGCCGGCCGATTCCCACGCGGCCAAACCGCCGGACAGGCTGTAGGCCTCGATGCCCTGCTCCCGGAGAAGCCGGGTAGCGGACTTGGAGCGCGAGCCTGTTCGACAAGCCACAACGACGGGTCGGCCTTTCGGAAGTCGTTTGGGTGCCTGGGCGGCGACGTTCGCCGCCGGGACGTGCACGGCCCCAGGGACCCGTCCGGCGTTCCACTCAGAGTTGTCCCGGACATCCAGCATGGTCGCTCCCGCACTCAGCATGTCCATTGCTTCTGACGGCTTGACCGACGGCAAAGTGAAGCGCGAGAACAGACCCATAAGACGAGACTGTAGGTGACGGTGTCCCCGACGCATCCATGTTGGTTGCTGCAAGAGTCGAGAACACGCACGCCGGGTTCATCTCGACGGGGGTCGGCAACGTACATTGTCCCCATGACTTCCCCGGGGGGCTCCATCACTCGACGCCTGCGCTCAGCGGCCGCTGTGGCCGTGGCAGTCGGCGTGCTCGCTGCGGCATCGCCTGGTGCTGTGGTTGCTGACGAGTCTGCCGAGACGGACTCGGTGGAATCGACCTCGTCGCCGAGTGCGAGCCCAACCAACGATGCAACCGTCGATCCGTCCGCCGATCCCGGCGTGGAGCCCAGTGCGGAGACGACGCCCGAAGGCGTGACCGACCCATCGGTGGCTCCGCCGGATGCTGCTTTGCCGCTTCGGCCCGTGCTGATTGCGGTCACGCCCGCAGATGCCAGCGCGATCGCGACTTACCTGCCTGTCGACGATCCTTCGGTGACCGGGTATCAAATCTCGCCGGATGGCTATTTGTGGTTCAACTGTCCAGACCTCAGCGGCACCTGCGGTCTCTCATCGTTGACCAACGGTCGGGAGTATCGAGTGTCGCTGCGATCAACGGGCCCCACAGGTCAGTCCGCCCCGTCCGGTCCCATCGCGACGATTCCCGCCGCCTCCGACTGGGCCAAGCCGAAAGTCCTACCCAAGCCGCGTAAGCGGGTAACGGCGACGTTCGAGGCAGCGGGCAACGGGCTCGGGGTCTCCGGAAGCCGCGTCAAGTTGGGAGTCGGCACCCTGCCGCGCCTGCGATTTAGTAAGAACATCACGAATAAGGCGGCCGTTGAACGTCACCTGCAGGTGGCTGCGACGACTCCGAGTGGGCGCACTGTCAACATCCCTGGCTCCTGGGGGTGGATCAGCGACCAAACGGTGGTCTTCCGACCGAAGAACTACTGGCCGGGTAACTCCACTATTCGGATTACGTCGACGGTAAACGACACCGTGTTGGGCAAGTCCGGCAAGAAGTACCTCGTCGGCTCGAAGGCGCTGCGCAAGACGTATGTCTTCCGTACCGACCGTTCGCTCATCGCGACCGTCGATGGCGCGAAGAAGACGATGACCGTGCACGTCAATGGCAAGAAGCGGAAGAATTTCAAGGTGTCGCTCGGGAAGTCGGGCTGGGAGACGCGCAACGGCGCGAAGGTCATCAGCACCGATAAAGAGGACTACAAGGTCTACCGGAGCTCGAGTCTCGGGCTGGACCCGGAGGTCGAGTTCTACGAGCTCCCGTCGAAGTGGAACACCCGGTTGACCCCGTCGGGTGAGTTCCTGCACACCGCCTCGTGGGCGTACGGCCGACTCGGCCGCTACAACGGGTCGCATGGGTGCACCAACTTGTTCGAGCAGGACGCCAAGTGGATCTTTGACAACACGATCCCCGGCGACGTCGTCAACTACATCAAGACCGGCGGCGACATGATGGAACCGTGGAATGGCCCCGGTGGACTGTGGAATATTCCGTGGAACCGTTGGTTGAAAAAGTCCGCGCTATCCAATGCCAGCGGCACGGCAGACACGACGAGTGACGATGGCTCCGTCGATGATGTGCGACCCGACGGCGCATGACTGACCGGTTTACTGACGCCTGCCGCATCAACGAGACAGAGCCCGGCGCGTTTTCGTGGGACGTTCCTGCTGGCTGGCTTCAGGGCCGGGGGGCGTGGGGCGGTCTCGTCATCGCTGCATCCGTTAACGCTGTCGAGGTAACGCAGCAGCAAAGCGCCGATCGGCGTGTGCGCAGCGTGACCGCCCATATGTTCGGACCCCTGCCTGCCGGCATGGCACGCATCGACGTGACGCCCCTTCGCGTCGGATCGGCGATGACGACGTGGAAGGCGAGCGTCACCGGATCTGACGGAACCGCCGCCGCCCACAGTGTGATCATCACGGGAACTCCGCGCGCTGGGGGCATCGACGAGCCGTGGGGCACGGCATCAATGCCGGACCTCCCCGATTGGCGTGGGGTTCCGAGCGTCCCTGTGGGTCCTCCGATGGGTCCGGAGTTCGGCTTACACATCGGCTACCGACCCGCCTTGGGTGTACCCGGCTCGGGAGATACTCCTCGTGCCCTCGGATGGGTATCGCCCGTTCCCGACCCAGCAGACAATGCCGAGCAATGGACAGCCGGAATGACTTTGGGGCTGGTGGATGCGTGGTGGCCGGCCAGTTACGTGGCCATGACCGGATTGCGTCCGATGGCCACGGTGTCTTTCAGTGCGCACCTGCTTGTTCCGCCTCAGACACTCGATCCCCAGCAACCCCTGGGATTCGAATCATGGGTGTCGTCGATGGAGGAGGGGTTCACCTCGGAAACGCGGCGGCTGTGGTCACCGGACGGTCGACTTGTCGTCGAGAACCACCAATCGATCGTCGTAATTAAGTAGCGAACGCACCACCGATGCTTCGGTGACCTTCCGTTAGGGCGTTGGGTAGCGCTGCGCTAGTTCGATCACTTTCTCCACATATTGCTCGGTCTCGGGGAATGGTGGTACGCCGTCATATTTGCGAACCGCACCGTGTCCGGCGTTGTAGGCGGCGAGGATGTTGTGCAGCGGGGTTCCCGAGACCGACGAGACCAGTCGTCTGTTGAGGCAATTCAACTCCGCTGCTGACGGAATCGCGTCGCGTGGATCCCACACGTCGCGGACGCCGTCGCCGTTCGCATCCAGACCGTATTGACTCCAGGTGCTGGGCATGAACTGTGCGATGCCTTGAGCTCCCGCGGGGCTCTGCGCGTCCGCCTGCCATCCACTTTCCACGGCGATCTGTGCGGCGAGAACACGGGACGGTACCTCCGGGCACCGTTCGGCTGCCTCGTCGATGAGTTCTTGGTAGGCCTCGGGAATGGTCGGAGTGCCTCCAAGTTTCCCGACGCCGCGGGCCTGCTGAATTTTGTTCCAATCCGCAAGGCCGAACGCATGGAGTAGGCCCAGCCCAATACCGAGACCAACCACCGCGATCAGTGAAAGTCCGACGATCCAACTCACGATGGAGCGGGAAATGCCGGATTGCTCGGGCGAGCGGAGGGGAGCCATGACGACTCAACGGTAACCCAGGCTCGTTGTCATCCCGCGTACTCTCAAGGCATGGCTCCGGAATCGTCGCCTGAGAAAGAAGGCGTCCAGGACCTCGACGCTCCCGCTCTCGAGGGCATGTTCACCAAGGAGTTGTCCACCGCATTCGCAGCCCTGGGTTGCTTCAACCTGGCGATCTTCGGAGCCACGGGGGCGGGCAAGTCCACTCTGGTCAACGCTGTCTTCGGTCAAGATGTCGCCGATACCGGGGTGGGGGAGCCGGTGACGCGTGGCGTCGACTACCACCGTCGCGACGACGGCTTCTTGGGAATTTTCGATTCCGAGGGGTTCGAAACCGGATCCGCCGGTGACCAGATCCTGGAAGGCCTTCGCGATGTCGTCGAAGCACGGCGGAGGTCTCCGATCGATCAGCAAATCCATGCCGCGTGGTACGTGGTGCGTTGGTCAGATCGACGCTTCGAGGACGCGCAGGCAGCCTTCGTCCGGCGCCTCGCAGATTTGGGGCTCCCGGTGATCGTGGTGTTGACCCAGGTGCCGAGTAAGGACGGTCAGGCGCACCCACATGCGGTGGAACTATCGGACTTCATCACAGGTCTCGGTCTACCGATTCGCGCCGGTGGTGCACCGGTGTTGACGAATGCGCTCGCGGACGACTTCACGCAGGCACCGGCGTTCGGACTCGACCGGTTGCTGGACGCGACGTACGAGGTAGTACCCGAAGCAGCCCAAGCGGCTCTCACCGCTGCTCAGCAGTTAGACATGGAGCGCAAAAAAAAAGCGGTAAAGGCGGTGATCAACCAAGCGGTCACCGTCGCATCTGGAATCGGCGCCGTCCCGATTCCCTTCACTGATGCGGCGCTTCTCGTCCCCAATCAGGTGACGATGATCGCGCGGATCTCCGCCGCCTACGGACTGCCGCCGCAGCGCTCGAGGGCGATGGCGGTGGCGGGCTCGCTCATTCTGACGGGCGGGGCAACGATGGCGGGGCGTTACGTCGTCACGAATCTGCTCAAGTTCATCCCCGGGGGCGCGATCGCCGGATCCGCAATCTCCGCCACGGTCGCCGCGTCCTTAACTCGCGCTGTAGGAATCGCCTGGGCGAAGGTTTGCGAATACGCCTTGACCTTGCCCGAAGGTCAGCAGCAGGCCTTTTGGAGCAGCGGCGCCGTGCTAGAGAAATTCCGTTCGGCACTCAGCGCGGGCTGAGGGTTGGGAATCCGATGACGCGGGTAACGAGCGGCTGTTAGCGTGCGTTCCATGCGAAGGCTCTTCAGTCTGGCGGTTCTCGGCGGCGTGGTCGCGGGTGGCTGGTGGTTGTGGCGTCGGATGATGGAACCTGCTGCGTCGCCGCAGTGGCAGGCGATGGACTCGCCGGTGACGCAAGCCTCAGCGGTGACCACCCCAGCAACGACAACGGCGACAACAGCGGACGCGACGTCGTCCAAGGTTGCCGAGT
>RGQW01000037.1 GCA_010029945.1 Actinomycetota bacterium
GCGAAGGGCGTCGGCGTCGACTACGACGGCGGCAACCCGGCGCACCTGACGAAGCAGGACTTGATCGACATCTTCGGCGGGCTCCAGGACGTCCCGATCCCGCAGAAGGATCCGATCCCTTTCTGAGATCGCCTCGCCGCCTGACGGCGAGGCGAGGCGATCCCGAGACGTCGCAGCTCGCGGCGAGATCCATCGCGTCGAAGGCGGGCCGCATCGAGCGGCTCGTGATGCAGGCGCTCGGCGAGCTGGGCGGCAAGGCGACCGCGTTCCAGATCGTCGAGCAGATCAGGCTGCGCGTCGGCGACATGGACAGCAACACGATCACGCCGAGGCTCGCGCCGCTCGCAGACAAGAAGCTGATCGAGCGGACCGCAGAGCGAGGCCCAGGGCGCAATGGGAGCCGCCGTCAGATGGTCTGGCGGCTTCTCCCGTAGTTGTCCACCGCCGCCCGCCATGCGAAGATGAGCGCATGGCAGCGGCAACCATGGAGGCCATCCGCCGGAGCTGCGTCGAGCTGGTCGAGAGCGTCGACCGCGTCTGTCTCGACGCAGCGAACCACGGCGAGAAGGCCAGCAGCCGCGGTTGCGTGCATTCCTTCGTCATGGGCGGCGGGGATGAAGTGCGTGGAGACGATCCCGTTGGTGGTCCAGCCGCAGACAAAGAAAGTCCCCGCCAAAATCCAGAAGGTGCGGTGGCGAGCAACCTCAACCAGCGTGCGAATGGTTGTTTTCGCTGCTGTTGCTGCACTGCCCTCGGTGTTGTGTTCCTCGGCCGGCGGATTGTTCGGATCGGCGCCGTAGGGAAGAAGGCCAACATCACTCGGTCGATCGACGAGGACGAACCAGATGATGGGTATGAGCGCGAGCGCGGCGATGGCGATGCCCCAGGAGGCTGTGCGCCACCCTGCGGCGTCGATGACGTTCGCGATCAGGGGGAGGAAGACGAGTTGTCCCGTCGCCCAGGCAGCGCCCATCACACCGAGCATCAGCCCACGGCGTTTGTCGAACCAACGATTGACGACCAGAGAGCCGAAAATCAGCGCCACAGCTCCGACGCCAAGTCCGACGATGACGCCCCACAAGATCACTAGATGCCATGGGTCGGTCATCACGGTCGTCAGGCCGGTGCCGATCGCGATCAGAGTTAAGGCACCCGCAGCGATGTTGCGCACACCGAAGCGGCCCATCAAGGCAGCGGCGAAGGGCGCGGTGAGTCCGTAGAGAATCAGGTTGACCGCGACCGCGATGGAGGTGACGGATCGTGACCAGCCGAACTCGTCCTCGAGAGGCACGACGAGCACCCCAACGGACGACCGGAACGCGGCGGACGTCATCAACACCAGGAAGGTGACTGCGGCTACCAGCCACGCGCGGTGAAAACGAGCCACATGCGGAGCATACGGAAACCGCTCACGGGAAGCCTTCTTCCACAATGCAGGCTTAGCGCGCCACGTCATCCACACGATGCCCCGATCTCTTCACGACGAGGGCAGCGGCATCAACGCTTGTCGCAGGAGAAATGACCAGTGAAGGAGTGATGAGCAATGAACGACCTGATGATGACGGTGGTGGGAAATGTGATTCGAGACGTCGATCTGCGCTTCACGGGAAACGGTGACCCGGTGGCGTCGTTTCGTGTCGCGTCTAATACTCGCCGCTTCGACCGAGACAGCGAGCGGTGGATCGAAGGAGATACGCACTATCTGTCCGTAACGTGCTGGCGCACGCTCGCGACGAACGTAGCGAACTCGATAAAGAAAGGAATGCCGGTGGTGGTTTACGGACGGATGCGCAGTCGTGAGGTGGAGCGTCCGTGTGGAGATGGCTCGCACACGGTGCGCTACCAGGACATCGAGGCATATGCGGTCGGCCCAGATCTCGCACGCGGCACAGCGGACTTCACCCGTGTCAAGAGTGCCTCGGTCGCGGAGAACGAGACCCGAGTGATCGCCGATGTGATGGCTGCAGCCGCCATCGCCGAGGACGACGGTGACGACATCAGCGATGACACGCGAGAAGGGCAGGCCCTCGCGTCAGCGTGAATCCGCTGCCACCCTCGTCGCCAGAGTGTGTCGTCGGATTGCTCGGGCTGTGGGCCCCGGCACGAATTCCGAGGCGCGGAAGGCAACTAGGCTTCCGGCCTGACGGAAGGGTGCCCATGGCCGAGTTCATCTACACACTGCAGAAGGCGCGCAAGGCGCATGGCGACAAGGTCGTCCTCGACGACGTCACGCTCGCCTTCCTGCCCGGCGCCAAGATCGGGGTCGTCGGCCCCAATGGAGCGGGCAAGTCGAGCCTGCTGAAGATCATGGCTGGTGTGGACGACGTGTCCAATGGCGAAGCCAAACTCATGGACGGGTTCACGGTCGGCATCCTGATGCAGGAGCCGCAACTCGATGAGTCGAAGACAGTGCTGGAGAACGTCCAAGACGGGGTCGCCGAAACCAAGGCGATGGTGGATCGCTTCAACGAGATCTCCGCCGAACTGGCCGATCCCGACGCCGACTACGACACGCTGCTCGCGGAAATGGGCAAACTCCAGGAGGCGATCGACCACAAGAACGCCTGGGACCTCGACGCCCAATTGGACCAGGCCATGGACGCGCTGCGGTGTCCCGACGGCGATGCGGACGTCACGGTGCTGTCCGGTGGTGAGAAGCGTCGAGTGGCGTTGTGCAAATTGCTGCTGCAGGCACCGGATCTTCTGCTGCTCGATGAACCGACCAACCACCTTGATGCCGAGAGCGTGAACTGGCTCGAGCAGTACCTCGAGCGTTATCCCGGAACCGTTGTCGCGATCACCCACGATCGCTACTTCCTGGACAACGTTGCCGAATGGATCCTCGAACTCGATCGCGGACGTGCCTATCCGTATCAGGGCAACTACTCGACGTATCTCGAAACCAAGGCCGCCCGTATGAAAGTGGAAGGTCAGAAGGACGCAAAGCTGCAAAAGCGCCTGACCGAGGAGTTGGAGTGGGTGCGATCCAACGCTAAGGCTCGACAGACCAAGTCCCGATCACGGCTGCAGCGATACGAAGAGATGGCTGCCGAGGCCGAGAAGACCCGCAAGTTGGATATGGAGGAGATTCAGATTCCTCCTGGCCCACGCCTGGGTAACGTCGTCGTCGAAGTAGAGCACTTGACCAAGGCTTTCGGTGACCGCATCTTGATCGATGATCTCTCGTTCTCTCTACCGCGAAACGGGATCGTCGGTGTGATCGGACCCAATGGCGTGGGCAAGACGACGTTGTTCACCATGCTGGTAGCGGCCGCGAAGGCGGAGACGGAGAACAAAGACGAACTCCCGACCATGGGTGAGATCAAGGTTGGAGAGACCGTCTCTCTGTCGTACGTCGATCAGTCACGGGCCGGCCTCGATCCTGCCAAGAATGTGTGGGAAGTCGTCAGCGATGGCCTGGACTGGATCAAGGTGGGCAACGTCGAGTTGCCGTCCCGGGCGTATGTCTCGGCATTCGGCTTCAAAGGGCCCGACCAGCAAAAGCCCGCCAAGGTGCTCTCCGGTGGCGAGCGCAACCGATTGAACCTCGCGCTCACGTTGAAAATGGGCGGCAACCTCTTGCTGCTCGACGAGCCGACGAATGATTTGGATGTCGAAACACTCGGGTCGCTGGAGAATGCACTTCTGGAGTTCCCAGGGTGCGCGGTGATCACGTCTCACGACCGCTGGTTCCTGGACCGGATCGCCACGCACATCCTCGCGTACGAGGGTGACTCACAATGGTTCTGGTTCGAAGGAAACTTCGACGCGTACGAGAAGAACAAGATCGAGCGCGCTGCTCGGCCGCACCGAGCCACCTACCGCAAGCTGACGCGCGACTGATGACCGTTTTCGACATCGAAGTTGCAAAGCGTTTCAAGGACCTCGATCCCTACGATCACGTAAGCAACGCGACCTTCCTCGACTACGTGATGGAAGCACGCGTGCGCGTCTATCGCTCCCTTGGAATGTACGACCGAGGAGTCGTAGGGCAAGTGGTGGTCCGTCAGGAAATCAACTACCTGCGCCCCATCCGGTTCTCGATAGAGCCCCTCATGACGCGAACGTGGTTCTCCCACATCGGCACCTCCTCGTTCACCATGGAGACGCAGTTGATCGACGAGGGGCAGCTGGCTGCGGATGCGAAATCCGTCATGGTGTGTTTCGATAAAGATTCAAGTACTTCCCGTCCGATTCCACCCGAATTCCGGCTGCTCATCGAGGAGCACCTCGAAAACTGACCCAGGGAGGCCCCGTGGAGACCACGGCGCGTGCCATCCTGCTGAACGAGCGAGAAGCGCGGGTCCTGTCCCTGGTGGGCACTCGACTCACAGAGTGGGACTCCGGGATGACCGCTCGCGTGATCGTTGGAGACTCCGCGCTCGCTGTTTACGCCGTTCTTCCGATGGACGTGATGGTTGCGCTTGCGGTGCCGGCGCAGGTGGACGAGGACGCGATCGGCGACGACGTCACAACCTCGCTGGCGACGTTCGTTCGCGGCGTGAGTGAAGCCGTCGCCGCGAATCAGTCGGTGCGTTTCGACACGTCGTCACTGCCGCAGTTGACCGCCTCGGTTGGTCAAGGCCTGACGCTGGCGAGCCTGCCGCCCGGCGACGGATGGCAGATGCCTATCCACGGAGTCTCCAGTGACATCACTCCCCAGATCCGCGAAGCTATCGATGAGTTTCGCGAGCGGACGAAGGGAATGCCCGAGTATCAGGCGGCTCCTGTTGCGGAGGAGATCTGGTCGCGTGCCGCGTGGGCAGGCCTGCCAATGCGCGTGCTGCATGCGGCGAGACGATTGCGTCTCATGACCGATGAACCGTTGCGGGTAACGGCGGCGACCTGTGGCCCGTGGAAGCGTCTATCGACGCCACGGGGTCAGGTCTTCTCGTACACCGCCGGTATCGAAGCCCGCCTCGGGCTTCGCGTTGTCAGCTGATCACTTACCTCAGCAGCGAATCCACACGGCCGTCTCGGGGCCCATCACCAGGTGGGACGACTCCTCATCACTCAGGGTTGCAATGTCCGGGTCGGATGCTAGGACGACGTCGGTACCCCAACTCGATGGCAGATGAGTCGTCGCTTCGGTCATATTGATCACGATGGCGAGAGACGGGTGCCCGGGCTCGGCGGTGAAACGTCGTATGGCGAGAACGCCCTCGGGTACTCCGTCCATCCACTCCATGGGGCCCTGTCCGAGAGCAGGTTCGCTGCGCCGCTGCACCAAGGCTCGTCGGTAGAGCGCGAGCGGCGACGCATCATCGTCTTGTTGCTGATCAACAGCGAAGTCCCGCCAGACATCTGGCTGGGGAAGCCACGAGCGCCCCTGAGGACTGAAGCCGTAACTCGGCTCATTCGCCTTCCACGGCAGGGGAACACGACATCCGTCACGACCGGTGTCGGTCCCCTTGCTACGAAACCACACCGGATCTTGGCGAGCGTCATCGGGAAGATCGAAAACCTCCGGCAGCCCGAGTTCCTCACCCTGGTACAGGTACGCCGAGCCAGGCAGCCCGAGAAGAAACATGGTGGCGGCCAATGCTCGGCGTCGTCCGCGTTCGTCATCGACGACCGTCGGCTTGGTGACCGGAGATCCATCCTCGGTCGGTCCAAATCGGGTCGCATGCCGGATAACGTCGTGATTGCTAAGTACCCAGGTCGGTGGGGCATCGACCTTCGCATGACTGGCAACGGTCGCATCGATGGACTCGCGCATGCGCTCGTAGTCCCATCCGGCTGCCAGGTAGTCGAAGTTGAATGACGTGTGTAGCTCATCGGGTCGCTGGTAGAGAGCCAGTCGCTCGGGTGTTGGTGCCCACGCCTCGCCGCACAAGATCCGCGGGGGGTCGTACGAGTCAGCCACCACTCGCCACTCACGCCAGATGTCGTGCACACCGTCTTGATCCCAGTAGGGCGCATCAGGAGCGACTCCGAGAATGTCCGTCTCGACGATGGAGTCGTAGTCCATGTCGGGCAGATCCGGGTCCTTGACCAGGCCATGGGCGACATCGATGCGAAAACCATCGATGCCCCGATCGAACCAGAAGCGCAAGATGTCGCGAAACTCCGAGCGAACCTCCGGATTCGACCAGTCCAGGTCGGGCTGAGTGCTGTCGAACAGGTGCAGGTACCAGTAGTCCGTGGTTGTCCCATCATCGAGAATCAGACGCGACCACCCAGGACCGTGAAAGACGCTCCGCCAGTTGCTCGGCGGCTCGTTGGCTGACTCCCCGCGTCCGGGGCGAATCATGTAGCGGGCCCAGGCGGGGGAGCCGGGTCCGCTCGTGAGCACCTCGCGCCACCAGCGGTGGTCGCTGCTGGTGTGGTTGGGAACGATGTCCATGATGATGCGCAATCCGCGTTCGTGACAGGCGGCGATCAATCGATCGATGTCGGCCAGAGTTCCGAGACGCTCATCGACATCGCGGTAGTCGGCGACGTCGTAGCCACCATCGCGCAGTGGCGATGTGTAGAAAGGTGAAATCCACAAGGCGTCGATACTGAGGTCGACGAGGTAGTCCAGCCGATCGAGAATCCCCGGCAGATCACCGATGCCGTCACCGGTGGAGTCGGCAAAGCTGCGGGGGTAGACCTGGTACACGACCGCGTCCTGCCACCACGGACGATCACGCCTGTAAGCGCATACATCGTGGGGCGTTGTCATGGTATTTCTCCGGGTTTCGGGGCGTCAGGCCGTGGGTCGTGTCAGGTCGTGGGGTGCGCGGTGAACACGTCACCGGCGGGGGGCTCGTCGGCCACATTCTGCATGGCGAAGGCGGCCCCTTGCAGATATTGCCACAAGATTCGCTCCTGATCAGGGGGAAGATCCTGCTCGTCCACGGCCGCCCGCATGTGGGTGAGCCACCGATCCCGAGCCGTGGAGTCGATGGAGAAGCCCGCGTGGCGCATGCGCAGGCGGGGGTGACCTCGTTCATCGCTGTAGTCGGTCGGGCCTCCCCAGTACTGCTCGAGGAACGATCGAAGGCGCCACTCGGCGGCATCGAGGGAGCCGGGCGGATACATCGGGCGAAGAACGTCATCGTCGGCCACGCGGGAGTAGAACGCGGCCACCAGGCGCGTGAAGAAATCCTGTCCGCCGAACATCTCATACGGGGTCGGCTCGGCTGGTGCGTTCACGCCTCGATTGTGTCGGATGCGTCCTCGAGTGACGGCGAGTGGTTCATCGACTCGGCGCGCTCCACGATGTGACGGGCCATCGGTGGGAACACGAAAGCGTGAAAGGGCGCCACCGACCACCAGTACGCGTGACCAGCGATACCACGCGGCCAATACACCGCTCTTTGAGTGAGGACGGAGCCACCAGAGCCGTCCGGGTGGACCGAGAACTCCAGCCAGGCCCGTCCGGGCATCTTCATCTCCGCGCGAAGCCGCAGCAGACGCGGAGGTAGCCGCTCTTCAACGCGCCAGAAGTCCACCGCCTCTCCAACCATCAATTTCCTGGGGTCTCGGCGTCCGCGCCGAAGGCCGACGCCACCGACGGCTCGGTCGATCAACCCGCGTGCCTCCCACAGAATGTTCGACGAATACCAGCCGTTGTGGCCACCGATGCACTCGACGGCCGCCCATAGATCCTCGGGAGACGCCTGGGTGTGGACCTCGCGAACGTCGGTGTGCAGTGAGCCGCCGGCCCATTGGGGGTCACCGGGGAGCGGCTCGCTCGGAGCACCAGGCGTCGAGGCCCCCGTCCACCGCGTGGCCACGTTGGCTTCGCGGATGCGAGTGAGGGCCAGCTCGACGGCGCGATCGAAGTTGACCAGACCGTCGGGCGGATCAGGAATGAATTCCGCGATGTCGTGGTTGCGGCAGATGGCCGGGTGCTTGAGTGAGCGAACCAGGGGTCGAGCGATGGAGCGCGGAACCGGAGTGACTAGTCCCACCCAGTGGCTGGACAGCTGGGGGCTGAGCATGTTGATCGGCAGGATGATGCGTTTGCGCAGGCCGGCGACGGCTGCGTAACGATGCATCATCTGCTCGTACGTCAAGACCTCCGGCCCACCGATATCGAACTCGCGGTTGACGCTCGGTGGTAGGTCGGCGGCCATCACGAGATAGCGAAGAACGTCGCGTACGGCGATGGGCTGTGTCTTCGTGCGAACCCACCGGGGCGTGATCATGGCGGGTAGGCGTTCGGTGAGGTAGCGGAGCATCTCGAAGGACGCTGATCCCGAACCGATGATGACGGCGGCACGAAACTCCACGGTGGGGATGCCGGATTCGCGCAGAATCTGTCCCACGCGAACGCGCGAGCGCATGTGCGGAGACATGTCGCGTTCGGGGACGTCAGGCGCCAACCCTCCGAGGTAAACGATCCGGCGAAGTGAACTCTCGCTAGCGGCCGCGGCGAACGTGCGCGCCATCTGAGTTTCTGCCTCTTCGAGGTTCGATCCCTCTTGCAGCGAGTGCATCAAGTAGTACGCGACGTCGATGTTCTCCATCGCCCGGGTGAGGTCGTCGCTGTTGGTTGCATCGCCGGCGAGGACTTCGATCTGATCCGCCCACGGGAAGTCACGCATCTTCTCCGGGCTACGGACGAGAACACGAACGCTGTGGCCGCGGGCGACGAGTTCACGGACGAGCCGTCCACCGACGTATCCGGTGGCGCCGGTGACTAAGCATCGCAACGTCATATCGACAGTGTCCCGGCAATCGTGCTAGGACGCGACTCAGGGGCGAGCCTGCCCGGGGTTTTCATCGGCGTTGAGCTGTTCTCCGGTCGCTTGTGGAGTCGAGCCACCGGAATCGCCCGGAGGCTTGGGGGGCACTTCTTGCACTCCGGCTTGGAAGGTGCGGACTTGAATGCCGTCGTATGGAATCCGGATACCGGCTGCGTCCAGTCCCTCCTTCATGCGTTGTCGAATGACTCGACCTGCGTACCACTGGTTGCCGTTCGGGACGATCTTGGTGTTGACCCGGACCACGACGGATGTGGCGGTGAGTTCGGTGACGTTGGAGTAGTAGGGAGCACCCAGCAACACTCCGTTGTATTGCGGATCCTCACCCATCTCCTTACCCACGGCATCGACAACCTGTTGCACCTTGGTGAGGTCTTCGTCGTAGGGAACGGGAATCTCGATGAGTGAGTAGGTCCACCCTTGCGACTGGTTCGCTACCGATTGAATCTGGCCGTTGCGGACGTACCAGACCACACCCCAGAAGTCGCGAATACGCGTATACCGCAGGGCGGTCTCTTCCACCTCCCCGAGCACAATCCCGCCGAGCTCCACCGTGTCTCCGATCCCCATCTGATCTTCGAAGATCATCGAGATGCCATTGAGGTAGTCCGCGATGTAGGTCTGGGCTCCAAAGCCGAGGACGGCGGAGATGACGGCACCGCTGGCGATGATGGGAGCAATGTTCACACCGAGCGTGCTCAGGATCATCATCACGGCGATCACCCAGATGATGATGGTGAGGGCGTTCTTGGCCAGTGACCCGAGCGCGTGAGCCCGTTGGCCCTGTCGGTCCTCCATGAGAGTGGTCGCGAGCTCGTCGTCATCCACACCGCGCAATTGACCCGCGCGTCGTTTGGGTGCGCGACTGGTCACGGCCAGAACAGATCGACGAATGGCGCGGCCACCGATCCATTGCGCGACGAACGCGATGATGAGGATGATGACGATCCGAAGAATCACTCCGGTCGGGCCGGCGGCGAATATGTCTTGGATCAACTCCTGAATGTCACTCATGGTGTCCTCATCTGCGGCCTGAATGGTTCTCGGGCTCTAGCCTTCCATGCCTGTCCAGCGGGCGAGAAACGACAGCGTGTCCGCTGTTTCTTCCACGGCCGCATCGAGTTTTCGTGCACCGTGGCCGACGTTGCCCTCCGAGCGCAACAGAATCGGTCGTGATCCGGATGTGGCGCTCTGCACCGCCGCACACATCTTGCGGCCGTGCATGGGATCGGTGCGAGTGTCGTTATCGAACACGGCGAACATCGTGGCCGGATAGTCGGTGCCGTCGACAACGCGGTGGTATGGGGAATACGCATGCAACCAACCGAACTGCTCGGGGTCTTCGGGGTCTCCGTACTCGACCGTCCACGTCGGGCCGAGTTCGCTAGTGGTGTAGCGGATCATGTCCAACAGGGGAGCGACACACACAACGGCGTTAAACAGTTCCGGTTCCTGCGTCAAGGCGGCGCCGACGAGCAGACCGCCGTTGGAACCCCCGTAGATACCCAACTGCTGAGGGGTGGTCCACCCTTCGGTGCTGAGGTACCGCGCCGCTGCGTGAAAGTCGTCGAAAACGTTCTGCTTCTTGTCGAGCATGCCGTCGCGATGCCATTGTTCACCCTCGTCACCACCTCCACGCAGGCATGCGACGGCCCAGACGCCGCCGGCCGCAACCCACGACAAGATGGCGGCGGAGAAACCCGGTTGCATCGGGATACCGAAGCCTCCGTACCCGTACAGGACGGTGGGTCGTGGTCGATCCGGTGTTTCCGTCGGGGAGACGATGAATAGTCGAACCGTCGTGCCGTCAGCGGACTCGTACGTCACTAGTTGGGAGTGAACATCGGGAACGTCGACCGATCCGGGCGGTGTCGCGTAGAGCTCCACCTGGCGGGTGCGGGCGTCGAAGGAGTAGATCGTCGGTACCTGCGTGTGATCGGTGTAGGCGAACCAGACGACGGGTCCACCGGTTGGTTGCTCGATGGGTCCGGCGACGGTTCCGGCGCCTGGTAGTTCGACCTCAGTGACGACGGTGCCGTCCGTTGCCCGTCGAAGAGTCATAGTTGCCACTCCGTGGGCTGTCGTAGTCACCAGTAGTAGGTCCTCGTCGAGGTCGGGCCCGTCCAGGATGGCGACGGATTCGAGGACTGCTTCGGGATCCTCGGCGACGAGGTCCACCCACTGGCTTGATCCCCATTGACCGGGCTCGGTGACAGCGAGCCTGCCCCGGGGAGCCTCGAGGTCGGTGGAGACGAACACCCGTCCGTCACGGCCGAAGGTCAGCGACGTTTGGGCATCGACATCCACCTGTACGTGCTGGAAAGCCGGACGATCGGCGGGAGTGCTCGTCAGGTCGGCGACCCACAAGTCGTTGCGCGGCTCCGTGCCCTCTGCGGCGGACACCTGGAGCCAGCGGCCATCACGCGACACCTCGACGCCGTAGTAATTCGTCATCGTCATGCCAGCGCCGAAAACGTTCGCGTCGCCGGCGGCGTCGGCCCCCACCGTGTGCAAAAACACTCGACGGTGAAATCCACGCTCGGACTCCGGCAGTACTTCGGGCGGAAGGCTGCGAACGTAGTAGAAGTGCTCGCCTCCGGGAATCCACGCAACGGGGGAGTAGCGGCAACGATCGATCGGCCCGTCGATCACCTCGCCGGTGGCAACGTCCATCACGTAGAGGACCGATTCTTCGGTCCCCCCTTCGGATACTTGGTACGCGAGCCGTTCGCCTTCCTTAGACGGCTGCCACGCATCGAGAGTGGTGCTGCCGGTGGGGTCGAGTTCCATGGGGTCGATTAGGACTCGCTCGGAGCCGTCGGCCTCGCGGACGAACAGAACACCGAATTGTTGACCAGGTTGCCGTTGCGTGAAGAAGACACGTGCTCCCCGGTGAACGGGCAGTGAGACGGCCCCCGCACCGAGCAGTGCCTGCACGCTCTCGGCGAAGGTGTCCCGTGTTGACCATGACTCGCGCTCATGCTCCAGCAGGGCGGACTGCTGTTCACCCCACTCCTGGGTGCGTGCGTCGTCGGTATCTTCGAGCCATCGGTAGGGATCGAGGACCTTGTGCCCGTGCATGTCATCGACGACGTCGGTGCGTTCCGCCGGGGGGTATGTGCGCGTCATGCGGCCACCTTAGGTGCAGGGAACGAGGGTCATGACGAGCCCGCGCTCGGGATACTCGCCGGTCGAAGCGCAAACCTGCAGCGCCCTACAATCGGAACATGGATCCCCTTCTCGCGCTCGGACTCTTCGTCGGAATCCCGGTTGCCCTGGCCGCCGTGATCGCCGTACTGGTGGTGTCGCCCCGTGGCTCCTACAGCCAGCAGGGCGATCAGGGCGAGGAAGAACTCTCCCCGGGAGCGGTGCTGATCACCAGCGCCCCGGCGACGCCTAACCCGGCCGCATTGCCCTCGAGTCGAACAGACCACGGCGCGACGGCGGGGGGTGCTCGTGGAAACTGGTGAGCAGCCGACCTTGTCGGGATCCGAACGTCGAGACATCGAGCGGATCGTCGAGGTCGCGCACGAGATCTGCGGCTACGAATTCGCCGTGTACGTCGG
>RGQW01000038.1 GCA_010029945.1 Actinomycetota bacterium
CGACCCAACGCAACGGCGCGCAGTCTGGCCGACCGCAGAAGCCGCACCATCGGCGTCAACATGGCCGAGTTGGACAACCCCATTTTCCCCGACATGCTCGGGGGCGCCCACACCGTGATTCGCTCCCGCAACTACAACACGATGCTGGTGTCCGGGGAACGCAATCCAGAACTCGAAACCATGGAGCTGGCCAAACTGCTCGAGTTTCAGGTCGAAGGGCTCATCCTCATTTCCCACCGCCTGCCCGCCGAGACAGTGCGATCACTCGCCGACGAAGTTCCCATCGTCGTCCTTACGTTGAAAGATCTCACCGGTCCCGGGATCGATTCGGTCGTCACCGATGACGAAGTGGGGACGCGCATGGCTATGCAGCACCTCTTCGACCTTGGTCACCGCGACATCGCCCATGTCTCGGGTGGCTCCCTGGAGCCAGCAGTCGTCCGCGAGCGCATCTACCGATCAGAAATGCAGGCCGCCGGCCTCGATTCGCTCACCCGGGTGATCGAGGGTGACCTGACCAACCTTGGCGGTCTCGAAGCGGCGCGCGCACTCTTACGCGACGGAGAACCACCCACCGCCATCTTCGCCAGCAACGACATTTCCGCGCTCGGCGTGATGGCCGCCTGCCAAGAGTTCGGCCTGAATATTCCCGCAGATATTTCGATCATCGGCTACGACGGCATCGCCCTCGGCGCTCTGCGCACCCTGAGTTTGACGACCATTGCCCAACCGCTGGATCGGATGGGGCAAGTGGCGGCTCAACGACTCTTCGATCGCATGGCCGGCGCGGCCCCGCCGCGGGTCTAGCGCCGGTGCCAGGGCTCATTGCTCACCGCTCACAGCTCATCCCGCCGTCGGTGAAGTCTCGGTACCAACCCAGACTCGAAAAGCCTCCAGCGCGGAGGGGTCGATCAGGCCACTGGTGTTGCGCACTGGGTCCCCGTTCACGATGTCCGTGACGGCGAGTTCCGCCAGTTTGCCGGTAACGGTGCGCGGAACGCTGGGCACCGCGACGATCTCGGCCGGTACGTGGCGAGGGCTTGCCGCCGACCGCAGAGCCTGGCGGATCTGTTGTTGCAGTTCTTCGTCGAGGTTTGCTCCTTCGCGCAAGACAATGAACAACACGATGCGGGTGTCGAGACCGTCGCGTTGGCCGACCACGATGGATTCCTCGATATCCGCAAGAGCGTCCACCACGCGGTAGATCTCTGCTGTGCCGATGCGAACGCCACCGGAGTTCAATGTCGCATCCGAGCGACCGTGGATGACGAAGCCGCCAGCGTCGCTACGAGAAATGAAGTCGCCGTGCGCCCAGACTCCGGGGAAACGCTCGAAGTACGCCGCGCGAAAACGCGATCCGTCGTCGTCTCCCCAAAAACCGATCGGCCGCGAGGGGAACGGCGTCGTGCACACCAACTCACCGCGGACCCCCACAGGAACATCGGCTCCAACATCGTCGACCGCCCGCACGTCCAGGCCGAGGGCTGGTCCCTGAATTTCCCCGCGACGCACCGGTTCGGTGGGCACTCCCAGAACGAAACATCCGCAAATATCGGTGCCCCCGGAAATCGAGGCGAGGTGCACCGACGGACACACGTGCTCGTAGACGTAGTCAAACAATTCGGGGGCCAAGGGTGATCCCGTGCTGGCCATGGTTCGCAGCGAGGTCAGTTCGTGTGGTGCCATCGAGACTGAGTGCTGGCGCAGCGACTCGATGTACTTGGCCGAGACACCGAGGAAGGTCAACTTCTCGTCCGCCACGAGCCGCAGGAGCCTGTCCGGCTCCGGATACATCGGTTGCCCGTCCACAAGGACGACGGTGGCGCCCGTGCCCAGCGCCATGACCAGCCAGTTCCACATCATCCACCCGGCGGTGGTGTAGTAACAGACACGATCACCCGGTGTGATGTCGAGATGGATGCGCTGCTCAGCGAGATCCTTGATTAGCACCCCCGCGGCGCTGTGAACGATGCACTTCGGTGCACCGGTGGTGCCGCTGGAAAAAAGAATGAACCCCGGATGATCGAACCCGACCCGAATGCATTCCAACGGCGGTGAGTCCGACACCCACGAGCTCCAGGAGTGATGGCGTGGGTCGAAGGCGTCACCGATGACAACAACGTCGATCACGTCCGGCAAGCCTGCGAGCACATCATCGATGGATCCGCGCATGTCGAATTGCCGACCGCCGTAGGTGTAGGTCGAGCCGACGAGAAGCAACCGCGGCGTGATTTGACCGAATCGATCGATCACCCCCGCGGGTGCGAAGTCCGGTGACGCAGTGCTGACGACAGCGCCGATGGATAGTGCTGCCAGCGCCCAGATGACCACCTCGGGAACGTTGGGTGCCCACGCAGCCACCCGATCGCCCGGTTCGACTCCCGCGCGTCGCATGCGCGCTGCGACGGACGCCACATCCGAACGAAGTTCTCCACGCGTCCAGGATTGGCGTGATCCGGCTTCATCGATACCGACAAGCACTTCGGCCGCCAGCTCACCGGCCAGCAGCGTTTCGACGATGTTGAGTTGGGCATCAGGAAAGAATGTCGCTGCTGCAGGGTCGTCCGGCCCGACAACCGCACGACTCCCGCGCTCCCCGACGACTCCGCACTCGTCCCATGCCCACGACCAGAAGGCGTCGAGGTCGTTCAGGCTCGCCGCGTGAGCGGCAGAAAAGTCGGAGGTGCCCGATGCTTTGAACCACCGGTGCATCGCCGCCCCCGACTCCTGGTCCGGCGACCAGACAACGCTCGAGGTCATGCGCGAAGCCTGCCAGAACTCACGAATAGCGATAGACGCGTGGCCTACTCGTCGTGCCTACCGATCATCCGTGCGTCGCATCCAAGGAACGGGTATCCACGGCACCGCCTCGTGCGCGTGAACTCCCTGTGGCGGCACGACGGCCCATCCGTCCGCGTGTGCGATGCCTCGGAGCATCGCTGATGAGACTCGTTCTACCTGTCGAAAGCCACCGAGTTCTCGGCGCCCCACCATGAGGCGTGTCAGCGGTCTGCTCGACGGGGCGACACCTTCGGCCATCGCAACCTTCGGTAGGTCTCGTTGCGCTCTGCCGAACCATGCGTCGAAACTCGGTTGAATCAACGTCACCGTCGCCACGAGTGCGCTCAACGGATTGCCGGGAAGACCGACCACCGGCGTGCCGTCCAGCGTGGCCAACATCATCGGGTGCCCCGGGCGGACGGCGACGCCATCGACGATCATCGTGGCGCCAAGGGCCTCGAGGGTCGAGCGCAGGAAGTCCCGATGACCCCGGGCCGTTCCACCGGTCACGACGGTCATGTCCGCTTCGCCGGAGGAGGATCGAAGTGCGTCGGCCAATTCCTGCGGGTCGTCGGTGCAGGTGCGTACCGACACAACTTCGCCACCCAGCATGTGTATCCATCCGGGAAGCTGAACACCCAGTGCGTCGCGCACCTGGCCGGTCGTCGGTACTCCCGCACGGATGACTTCATCGCCAAGGATCAGCACGGAAAGCAATGGACGTTGGACCACGTCGACGTCGTCGATTCCTGCTGCGGACAGTGACCCCATCAGCGCTGGATTGATCACGTCCCCTCGATGCGCGAGAAGATCACCCACGACGCACTCCTCGCCCTGCACTCGAATGTGCGTCCGGTCGGAGGCATCGGCGTTCACTCGACTGTCCGTCACCGTCGCAGCTTCGAAGGGAATAACCGCTGTCGCTTCGGCGGGAACGGCGCCACCGGTGCCGATCCGCATGGCCTCCCCGGCAGCGAGCTGCACCGCACCGCTCAAGCCCGTGTCGATCGTCCCGACGATGGTCCACGGGCCAGGGCCGCAGACCACCCACCCGTCCATCGCAGCCGTGGGGAATCCGGGCAGATCCGTCAGGGCCACAGCGTCGCTGGACAGAGTCCGCCCGAGGGCGTCGGCAAGCGGCACTACCTCACTTGAGGAACTGCCCATGGCTTCGCCCGCGAGAATGCGCGCCTGCCACCAGGACACCTCGGTCATTGAACTCCTGTGTCATCGAACTCCCGGGCCAACCGGTCCACGATCTGACCGACACTGTGCGCATCGGCTCCGCGAGCAACGGCGTACCCCATCAGGTAAGTGGTCACCGGCGCAGCGGGGCGCTCGATGTTGTGGGCTGCGGCCTTCGCTGCATCCAAGACTGCCTCGACATCGGCGGGGTCCATCGTCGCCTCGATGGTCAACTCGTCGACGAGGCGCTCGATCCATCGTTGCACTCGTTCGGACTGCTCGGGATTCATGCGTGTCATTCCTTACCCATTGTTGGTTCGTTCGCGAGCCCGCCGCAGATCGTCGGGGGTGTCAATATCCAGAAGGCTGATGCTGTCGTCGATCGGCACGTCGACGCACGCTAACTGACTAACCAGAGACGCGAACGATCGCCCGGACCACTCGTCGACACTGTCCGCGGCTGTTGCCAACGCCGAACTCCGGTACACGGCGCACAACCATTGACGCCGACCCGAGCTATCCACCGGGACCCACGCGTCCGCCGCCGGCTGCTTCACCCGTGCGGACCACACGTGAACGAGTGCGTCGGCGGCGAAGGGCATGTCGACGGCCAGAACTCCCACATGCGCGGACTCACATCGCGTCAGCCCCGCAACAACCGCCGCCGCTGGTCCCCCGGGGTACGCCTGATCGAGAACGTGGATCGTGGCCGTGTCGTCGACGGAGTCGATCGTCGCGCGGGCACGATCGAGCAGCGTGCGACCGTCGAGGGGCGTCGCCGCCTTGTCCTGGCCCAGCCGACTCCCCGAACCTCCGGCCAGGATCAACCAGTCCGTCAACCGGCCTGCCGCAGGGCTGCCTGGGCTTCCGCCTCCTGCACCGCGCGTTGCAGTTCGGTGACGGCCGGGGTCAGACGGCCGTCCCACTCACCAGCCCTGATGTGCCACATCACGGTGTCTACTGCTTCGTCGATGGCAACCCGCGACGATCGAGGACCATCGGGGCCGAGGCGGCCGAGAACACGGTCCGCGGCGGCAAGCCATGTCTCGGCTACCTGCAGATGGCCGACGTCCTTGGTGATGTCCCGCAGGCGTGAACCCGGGTGCGACCGAGTCAAGGCGACCTCGCTGATCTGCGACTCCGCCGCATCAACGGCCCGGAGCAATTCGTGACGCACCGCGTCGTGGATGTTGGATCGTTGAATCTTGGCGCGCAGGTCTTCGCACGCATGTTGCGCGTCATGCTTGGCCTTGTAGAAGCGATCCTGGGTCCGGTGGGGTTTGTGTTTGGCGGCATCTCTTTGCGCGCGTGACTTGTGCTTCCCGTTTTCCCGATCGGACATCGGACGCTCCCTTCGCTGGTGTCTTGACGACCGCCGCGCTGGCGTATTCCCATTGTGGATCATGGGCAGCCTTCAGGGAAGGTTCTCGGGCTAGCTTTCGCGCACGAATCGACAAAAGGTGAACTCGTCCTCCACGAACTGGTGCGCAAGTGAAAATCGAGACAGATCGTTCGTCCCCGGCAGCCGGGCTTCGGCTCCCGGGTCTGCCAGATATCCGGCACCGGCCAGCATCGGTGAGATCGTCACGTCCATTTCATCGACCAGTTCTTCCCGCACGAGTCCGTCCAGCAGCGCTTCACCGCCTTCACACACCAGTCGCCGTAGCCCACGCTCGTGCAAGGCAGACACCATCGCGCGAAGATCGACCGATGTGGCTCCGATCTGCCACACCTGCGCATGGTCGTTGGCAATGGCTACCTGCCGTGCGTCCGCGGACTCGCTCGTCACCACGATCACCGGCAGCGTGGAATCGGAGAACAAGGGCTCGTCCCACGGCAGGTCGAGACGACCGCTGACAATCACTACCTGCACAGCTGGAGCTAGGCCCGCGTCGGCTCGCGCGTCCTGCCATTCGGGCTTGGCCACCATCGGCCGATAGCGCTCGGCGCGAATAGTTCCGGCACCGACGACTATCGCGTCACTCAACCGGCGGGTCTCCATGAAGACCCTCTTGTCCGCTGCGCCGGAGATGGATCCGCTGAGCCCATCGGGTCCGACCGTTGCTCCATCCAGAGTCATCACCATCATGGACCGCAGCCACGGACCTTCAGGCCACGGATAGAGGGCGGCAAGATCCACCCGTGGACGGTAACAGCGACTTTCTGACAAGTCTTAGGCGTGTGCGACGGCGCGACGTGCAGCAATGCGACCCTCGACGCCATGGACCTGCCATCCGTTGCGCAGCGCAATCTGACGCAGCCTGCGATTGGCATTCACCACAGTCGGGTGGCCAACCAAGACGAGTAGAGGAAGGTCATTGATGGAGTCTGAGAACGCGGCACAGCGCGCGAGATCCAAACCCTCAACAGCGGCGAGCGCGGACACAGCATCAGCCTTGTGTCGACCATGCAGGATCGGACCAGCGAGTTCGCCGGAGTACACACCCGCAATGCGCTCAGCCTGGGTTCCCATCGCTCCGGTCATGCCCAGTTCACGCGCAACACGCTCGGCAAGTTCACGAGGACTAGCCGTCACCAGCCACGTTTGGTGACCTTCCCTCTGGTGGCGTCGAATCTCCGCGGCTACTACGGGGTTGAGGCGTCGTCTCACGATGTCAGGCACGATCTCATCGCAAAGACCCAGCACTTCGGTGACGCTTTGTCCTGCCGCCAAAGCCAACGCCCGCTGCATTACGTAGTCGCGCCCGGATGCAGATTCGGTCCTCGTTCTAACGAACCGCGCATTCATCGAGGCGAACCGAAACATCTCACTGGTGCTCACACGACCAGAGCGAACTAGTCGCCAGGCGAAGGGCAACATGGATGATCCGCGCACGACGGTGTTATCCAGGTCAAAAAACGCCGCGATTGTCACGCTCCCAAAGTAAGTCGATCGTGACGTGCGAAGCGCTCCGACATTCACCAAAACCGAGTGTTCATCCAGGAGTCGAGGACATGTCATGTGGAAGTTGCACATTCAGGTAGCCACGCGCAGACCCTAGGCATTGTGCGCGTAGTCATCATCGCTGAGTCATTTCTTCCACGAGTGAATGGCGTGAGCGGCTCGGTCATCCGCGCATCACGCCACCTCTTGAGCCAAGGCCACGACGTCGAGATCATCGCCCCATCACCTTCGCCTCAAGAAACACCTGATGGCGTTCGCGTGCACTCGGTTCGCTCCTTCACCGTGCCAGGTATGGGAATCGACGTTGGCTACGCGTGGACTTCAACGATTCGCGACATCTTGCGCCATGTCAGGCCCGACGTCGTGCACCTGGCTTCACCGCTTGTCTTGGGATACCAGGCCTTGCGTGCAGCAACGATGGAGCACATTCCTACCGTCGCGGTTTTCCAGACCGACATATCCGGCTTCGCTCGGCACTACCGCCTCACCGGATTGGGTGGCTTGTCCGATGCAGTCCTGCGTCGAATTCACGCGGAGGCGGACTTGACCCTCGTTCCTTCCACTGCATCGAAGGAGTACCTGCAAACCCTCGGCGTCCAGCACCTAGCGATCTGGGGACGAGGCGTGGATGCCGATCAATTTGATCCTCGGCGTCGGTCACCCGAGTTGCGAACCCGTTGGCTCAGGTCACAGCCCGATCGCGTACTCGTGGGATACGTAGGGCGTTTGGCACCCGAAAAGCGAGTGGCCGCGCTGCGGATTCTCCAGACCGATCCGCGGGTCAGGCTGGTAATCATCGGTGACGGTCCGCAACGGGCGGAGCTGGAAAAGGTGCTGAACGGGGCCCACTTCACCGGGATGCTTCGCGGCTCAGACTTAGGAAACGCCATGGCCTCACTCGACATCCTCGTCGCACCCGGAGAACGAGAGACGTTCTGCCAGGTGGTTCAAGAGGGAATGGCATCGGGGCTGCCCGTCGTCGCTCCAGACATCGGCGGGCCCCGCGACCTAGTCGTCCACGGCGAAGTCGGACTGCGCTACCCGCCCGGTGACGACGAGGGGCTGCGCGCGTGCGTGGACGCACTCGTCCAAAGCCCAGCGGCACGCAGGGTGATGGGTGCTACGGCGCGACGTGCGGTTCGAGACCGAACGTGGACGCAACTTGGTGATGAGCTAATTCAGCACTACCGGTGTCTCACGACTACCGAAGGGAAAGTCAGGCCTTCAGTAGCCTAAGTCGGTTACGGCATTGCTGATAGGCCACCGTCGACGATCAACTCCTGGCCGGTCATGAAGGACGAAGCATCGCTGGCCAAGAACAAGGCCGCGTGGGCGATCTCGTCACTGCGCCCCCAACGGCCCAACGGCACTCGACTCAGCACCGACGATTCCGTTCCTTCGTCCACGCGAAGAAAATCGGTGAGGTCGGTTTCGATCCAGCCAGGCACCAACGAGTTGACGCGGACACCTTGATGGGCTGCTTCAAGGGCGACACTGCGGGTCAGTGACGCGATGGCTGCCTTCGCCGCTCCGTAGTGGGACATCATCGGTGCACCCCGAAGGCCTGCGACAGATCCCACGTTGATGATCACGCCGCGGTTCGAGGCCGCCAAGTGCGGTAGCGCCTGCTGAATAAGGGCCACGGTCGCGTCGACGTTCAACGCCATCGTCTTGCTCCAGCCCGACAACCGCATGGAAGCCACGGGCACCGAGAAACTGTTGCCGCCGGCATTGTTGATCAGGATGTCCAGCCCACCGAGCGTGGACACCGTTTCGGAAACAAGACGCTCCGCGGCCCCGTCCTCGGTCACATCGGCGGCGATGGCAACGGCACGTCCGCCGGATTGCTCGATGGCTTCGGCTGCTTGCTGAACGGTGTCGGCACTTCGCGCGGCCAGCGCCACGGCGCAGCCGTGGCTCGCTAACTCCTCAGCGATTGCACGCCCGATCCCGCGCGACGCCCCCGTGATGAGTGCTGTGCGTCCGGTCAGGTCATGCGGGTCGTGACTGTTGTCGTCTGCCATCGTCTTCCCTTCGATGGGTACGCCGACGACGTCCACTGCCACACTGAATCGAACACCTGGCGCATTCCTTTTCCCCCGGTATCAGCCGCGGGGTGGAATCCTTCGATCCCATATTCCTGATCGTTTACTTGCGCCTGATCGTCGCGCGGTGGCGCGACCATGGATTCGCGCATCGCGTGCTCCCACTCGAACTCCGTCGGAAGGCGCTTTCCGGCCCATGTCGCGAACGCATCCGCCTCGTAATGACTCACGTGCACGACCGGCTCATTGAGCCGCACGGGTCGCGTGCCATGCAGGGTGTGTTCGAGCCACTGAGATCCGTCTCGTTTCCAATACAGCGGCGAACACCACTTCTCCTCGTTCACGCGCGCCCACCCATCGGACAGCCACAACTCGTGTCGTTCGTATCCACCGTCGGTCATGAACTCCAGCCACTCACCGTTGGTCACCAAACGATCCGCGAGCCGGAATGGGCGCAGCAGCACGGCGTGGGTTGGCTCTTCGTTGTCGAAGTGGAAGCCGTCCGAGGAGTTCCCAGCGTCCACAACACCGCCACCGAACTCGATCCAAGACACCGTCGATGGCGATCCCGGAGCAACCCGCGGTCCGGGATAGCCGACGGGCTCCAGGGGGTTGCGCGACAGAACATGCTTGATGTCCATCAACAGCAACTCTTGATGCTGATGTTCGTGGTGCAAGCCAAGGGACACCAACGCCCGGAGTGCGTCGTCTTCCGGTCGCCCCTCATCTGAACGCTCGCCCGGCAGTCGCGCCGAGAGGAGGTCGAGCATGCGGTCGTCGACATGTCGCCGGTAGTCACCTACCTCGTGTGCCCCGGGCCGGGAGATGTGCCCGCGGTTCGCGCGTGGGTATCGAGCACCGACTGACTCGTAGTAACTGTTGAACAGAGTCCAGTAGGTGTCCTGAAACATCGAGAGGCCCGGCTGGTGCTCGGCGAGAACGAATGCTTCGAAGAACCAGGTCACGTGCGCGCGGTGCCACTTGGTGGGACTGACATCCGCCATGGTTTGAACGGTCTGGTCCTCCGGAGTTAACGGCGCTGCCAGCTCTTCGGTCAGACGCCGAACACGTTCGTACTCGCCGGCGAGGTCACCGAGGGGATCACCGGAAGGGGAATCGTGCGTCGCGGGGTGGAACGCGAGTGAGTCGTGGATGGAGGCTTGAACTGGCAAGCCGCCCCGCGCCGAACGGCGATCGGTGGTTGTTGGTGCGGACATAGAGCCCTACTTTCCCGAGAGTGTTCCCACCGACGTCGCCGCCGGTGTACTTCGACCCTAGCCGCCGCCGGGTTCTGGGCGCACCCTGTTTTGGCACGTCACCTCCACGTCATTACCCTGCTGATGTGACGACGCCTCGGCCGGATGCCCTGTCGCTCAAAGCGCTGGACCCCCAGCGTGGGATGGACCACCCCGCGCGCACGGGCTTGATCGGGGCCGGAATCGCGCTGGGCCGCACCTTCCAGCCGAATCTGCTCACCCGCGGGACAACGGATCAAGCAGTCATCAGCGGTGTGACGACGGCCTTCGCCTACGGCGTCTACTCCTCCGCCGACGCCATCGTCGATTCACTCGCCGCCCGTATCAGTGGCCAAGACAACCCCGGACCGAACTCACGCCTCATTGTGGCGGGGGTGCTGGCTGCCCTCGGGGCAGGTACCTTCGCAGGATTCACGTGGCGGGAGCACGAGTCGCGCCCGCGCGCCGCGATCCGACTCGCGGGGCGATCCATCGCTGTCGGTGCGCTCTCGAGTGCCGCGTCAACACTGACGGGGGAAAGGAGATCCGGCCGCCGCTGGGGGCTGGCTGTCGCGGGTGCTGCCACCGCAGCATCCTGGGCCAGCATGACTCCGTGGCGCGCAGCCCCCGGGTCACTGATCCGCCAGGACAAGTCCGACGAGCACCACACACCCGGCCAGGACCGCTTCTTCGAGGACTCGGTCCGCGAAATCGCCCCGGTGAAAATGGCCGCCATCGGCGCGGGCATTGCGGCGGCGACCTACGGCGTCGCCCGGGCGGAGTCGCTGCTCACGCACGGAATGGCGCGGCTCGCGAGCGCATCACTCGGCGGTAAGCCCGAGGATCACCGGGCGCTGGGCAGAATCACCGCTCTCGGCGTGAGCGCTGGCGCCGCGTATCTCGCGCTGAACCGCGTCTCGGCCATGCTCACCAAGGGAGGTGGGGCCGTCGAGCCCGGGATGGAGGAACCGCCATCGAGCTCAGAGATCACCGGTTGCGCAGAGTCCGGCTTGGAGTGGATGAAGCAGACCCGCGAGGGTGCTCGCTGGCTGGCCAGCGCCGTCGAGCCCGCGACGATCGATGCGGTCATGGGTACGAGCAAGGCCAAGCAACCGATTCGGGTCTACGCGAGCCTTGATATCGCCGAGGATCCTCATGAGCGAGTGGCGATCCTGCTTCGCGAGATCGACCGGACCAAGGCACTCCAGCGCGGCCACTTCGCACTGTTCTCCCCCACCGGATCGGGCTACGTCAATTACGTAGCAACCGAGACCTACGAGTTCCTCACCGGTGGCGACTGCGCCTCCGCTGCGATCCAGTACTCCGTCCTCCCGTCGAGCTTCTCACTAGGCGATGTCTCGACAGGCGTGGATCAAACCCGCATGGTGGTGGATGGCATCACACAGAGACTTCTCGCGATGGAGCCGAGTAGGCGACCGAAGTTCTACCTCTTCGGAGAGTCTCTTGGCTCACAGGTGAGCGAGGGAATGTTCGAAGGAACCTGGACATACGGGCTCCCGGGGGCGAAGGTCGATCACGCGCTTTGGATAGGAACACCGTCCGCCACCACGTGGCGAAAGCAACTGTGGGGCGATCGATCCATCACCGAGGCTCCCGACATCGGCCCCGATGGCATCTACCTCCCCCGCACCATCCGAGATTGGCTGAACCTTCCCGATGAAAAACGCGAGCAGATCCAGTACCTGCTGCTGCAGAACGGTGACGACCCCATTCCGAAATTCGGTAG
>RGQW01000039.1 GCA_010029945.1 Actinomycetota bacterium
TATCTTGATATCAAGATATCTCAGCAGGAGGCGTGCGTGTCGAGCATCGATAGTTTCCAGGCCCGCGGATCACTGACCGTTTCGACCAGCAGTGGGGAGCGGACGTACGAGATCTTCCGTATTGGTGCGGTGACCGGCTCCGACAGGCTGCCGTTCAGTCACAAGGTTCTTTTGGAGAATCTTCTGAGAACCGAGGATGGAGCCAACGTCACGGCAGAGGCGATCGCTGCCCTCGGGCAGTGGCAACCGGACGCTGAACCGTCCACCGAGATCCAATTCACCCCAGCACGAGTGGTGATGCAGGACTTCACCGGCGTACCGGTGGTCGTGGATCTGGCAACAATGCGTGAAGCAGTGAAGGATCTCGGCGGCGACCCATCGAAGATCGAGCCGTTGGCTCCCGCAGAGCTCGTAATCGACCACTCCGTCATCGCCGACTTTTTCGGACTTCCCGATGCCGAATCACGCAACGTCGAATTGGAGTACGAGAGGAACCGCGAGCGCTACCAGTTCCTGCGCTGGGGACAGGGAGCATTCGAGGAGTTCAAAGTCGTTCCGCCAGGAACGGGGATCGTTCACCAGGTCAACATCGAGGCACTGGCGCGGGTAATCATGGCGCGTGGGGATCAGGCATACCCGGACACCGTTGTGGGGACGGATTCCCACACCACCATGGTCAACGGTCTCGGAGTTGTGGGCTGGGGCGTCGGCGGTATCGAGGCGGAGGCGGCGATGCTCGGTCAGCCGGTCTCCATGCTCATCCCGAAGGTGGTGGGATTCAAGCTCACCGGAGAACTACCGCCGTCCGCGACGGCCACCGACCTGGTCCTGACGATCACCGACATGCTGCGGCAGCACGGTGTGGTGGGCAAGTTCGTGGAGTTTTACGGCGAAGGTGTGTCGTCCGTGCCGCTCGCCAATCGAGCGACCATCGGCAACATGAGTCCTGAATACGGAAGCACGATCGCCGTATTCCCCATCGACGACGCCACCCTGGACTATCTACGACTCACAGGACGCGATGAGGATCAGATCGCTTTGGTGGAGACGTACGCCCGCGAACAAGGTCTGTGGCTCGATCCAAGGGCCGAGCCGATCTATTCGGAGTATCTGGAATTGGACCTCAGCACCATCGAGCCATCGCTCGCTGGACCGCGACGGCCTCAAGACAGGGTGCTGCTGTCTCAGGCCCACCAAGATTTCACCCGCGCCCTCGACGACTACACCGATGCCCCCGAGGCTCGGGCGAATGTGGAGATCGCTGGCGAGCACGTGGAGATCGGCCACGGGGCCGTGACCATTGCGGCGATTACCTCGTGCACCAATACGTCGAACCCCTCGGTCATGATCGGTGCCGGACTGCTAGCCAAGAATGCCGTCGAGCGGGGACTAACAAGCAAGCCGTGGGTCAAGACCACCTTGGCTCCAGGCTCGAAAGTCGTGACGGACTACTACGAGAAGTCAGGCCTGCTGCCCTACTTGGAGAAGCTGGGCTTTGACATCGTGGGTTACGGCTGCACGACCTGTATCGGTAATTCCGGGCCGTTGATTCCCGAGGTAAGCGCAGCCGTCAACGAAGCCGATCTGGCGGTCACGTCGGTCCTGAGCGGAAATCGAAATTTCGAAGGACGTATCAACCCCGACGTCAAGATGAACTACCTCGCATCCCCGCCGCTGGTGGTCGCCTACGCGATCGCGGGGTCGATGGATATCGACATCACACGAGAGCCACTGGGGACGTCGGAGGATGGAACTCCTGTCTATCTGGCAGATATCTGGCCGAGCGCGGATGAGGTTCAGGCGACCATTGACGCATCCATCGACGCAGAGATGTTCACCAGCAGATATCGGGATGTTTTCGAGGGAGACGACCGTTGGAAGAGCCTCCCCACACCCGAAGGGGACGTCTTCGCCTGGGACAGTGCCAGCACCTACGTCCGCAAGGCTCCCTACTTCGACGATCTGCAACGTGACCCGCAGCCGGTCGCAAACATCTCGGGCGCTCGCGTCTTGGCATTGCTTGGCGACTCGGTCACCACAGACCACATTTCACCGGCCGGTGCGATCAAGGCCGACAGCCCGGCAGGAAAGTACCTCAGTGAGCACGGCGTCGAACGCGCGAACTTCAACTCCTACGGTTCGCGACGAGGCAACCATGAAGTCATGATTCGCGGCACGTTCGCGAACATTCGCTTGAAGAATTTGATGCTGGACGGAGTCGAGGGTGGCTTCACCGTCGACTTCACGAAGGGTGACGACGTGGTGGTCCCGATATTCGATGCGGCCACTTCCTACGCCGAGCGGAACATTCCGCTGGTCATCGTGGCGGGTAAGGAGTACGGATCTGGTTCCAGTCGGGACTGGGCTGCGAAGGGCACGGCGTTGCTCGGGGTCACAGCGGTGATAGCCGAGTCGTATGAGCGGATCCACCGGTCGAATTTGATCGGGATGGGTGTTCTGCCATTGCAGTTTCCCGAGGGTGCCAGTGCTGCCTCGCTGGGACTCGAAGGTGACGAGACGATCAGCATTTCGATGATCGACGAGATGAACGGCGGGCCAGTGCCGAGCACGGTGCCGGTAGAAGCCGTGTCACCATCGGGCCGGATCGTGGAATTCTCCGCCACCGTGCGTATCGACACTCCTGGTGAGGCGGATTACTACCGGCACGGCGGGATTCTGCCGTTCGTACTGCGGTCGCTGCTGTAGCGCTCGCGGATCGGTCTGCAGGCTCGTCGTTGAGCACATTTGCCGCTGGTCATGGGGCACACCGGGGAGGCTGTGATGCTGCCGTCGCACGGCTTCGGGCCTAGACTGCCGGGGCGATGAACCACACCTATCGACTCCTCGAGCGGATCCGAAGCCCTCATGATGTGCGGGCGCTCCCGCCGTCCGAGGTACCGCAGTTGTCGGAGGAGATTCGGTCATTCCTGGTGGAGAAGGTTGCCGCTACCGGTGGGCACCTGGGCCCCAATCTCGGCGTCGTGGAGCTCTCGATCGCCCTGCATCGGGTCTTCTATTCACCCGACGATGCCATCATTTGGGATACCGGACACCAGGCGTACGTGCACAAGATCCTCACCGGACGTGGCCCTGACTTTGACTCCCTGCGTCGCGAAGGCGGCCTGTCGGGATATCCCTCCCGGGAGGAGAGCGCTCACGACATCGTCGAGAACTCCCATGCGTCCACCGCGATCTCCTACGCCGATGGCTTGGCCAAGGCGTGGGAGCGCAGAGGGCTTCTCGGTTCTCGGCACGTGGTCGCGGTCATCGGCGACGGCGCGCTGACCGGGGGGATGGCGTGGGAAGCGCTCAACAACATCGCGGCGTCCAAGCGCCCGGTGGTGATTGTGGTGAACGACAACGAGCGGTCATACTCGCCGACCATCGGCGGCCTCGCCCACCATCTCGCGACACTGCGCACCACTCGCAACTACGAACGGTTCATGACGTGGGGGAAGGGATTTCTTCAACGCACTCCCTTTGTAGGTCGTCCGCTCTATGACGCATTGCACGGAGTGAAGAAGGGCGTCAAGGACGTGGTAGCGCCCCAGGGTCTGTTTGAGGATCTCGGGTTGAAGTACATCGGCCCCGTCGACGGCCACGACGAGCAGGAGCTCGAATTCGCTCTGGGGAGAGCACGCGATTTCCAGCAGCCGGTGATCGTCCATGCGATCACGACCAAGGGGCGTGGCTACGCCCCGGCCGAAAACGACGAAGCGGATCGTTTTCACGGTGTCGGGGTGATCGATCCGGACACCGGTCAGCCCCTGACGCAATCCGGACCAACGTGGACATCGATCTTCGCTGACGAGATGCTCCAGATCGGACGCGACGAGACTGACGTTGTTGCGATCACCGCAGCGATGCTTGGGCCCACCGGCCTAGAGCGCTTCGCAGCGAGCTACCCGGACCGGACCTATGACGTCGGGATCGCCGAGCAGCATGCGGCTACGAGTGCCGCCGGCCTGGCCTTCGGTGGATTGCACCCCGTGGTGGCGGTCTATGCCACATTCCTCAATCGGGCCTTCGATCAGGTCCTGATGGATTGTGCGTTGCACAGCGCAGGCGTGACGTTCGTGTTGGACCGTGCCGGCGTTACCGGTGACGATGGACCGAGCCATAACGGAATGTGGGATATGGCGATGCTGGGCGTCGTTCCCGGCTTACACCTCGCGGCGCCCCGCGATGAGTCAACCTTGCGCCGTGCGCTCCGGGAGTCCATTGCGATCGCCGACGCACCATCGGTGGTTCGCTTTCCCAAGGGTGCTCTCAGTCCGGACATCCCGTCTGTGCGCACGCAGGGGGGAATCGATGTTCTCTTTGACCACGATCAAGACGAGGTGGATGTCCTCATCGTGGCTATCGGCAGTTTCTGCAGCATCTCGCTCGACGTGGCGGCGCGACTGCGAGATCAGGGGATCACGACCCGTGTGGTTGACCCACGGTGGGCGTTACCGATCTCCCCGGACCTCGTCGACATGTGCCGAACGGGTCGACGTGTGGTGGTGATCGAGGACGGAGTTCGGGTGGGCGGTATCGGTGCCGGAATCTCTCAGGCGATGCAGGATGCCCACGTGGTGGCCCCGACCCGTCTCTTTGGAATTCCTCGAACCTTCCTGCCACACGGCAAACGGCAGCAGATTCTCGAGCACATCGGGTTGAGCAGTCAGCAGATTTCCCGAGACATCGTCGAATGGGTCGCGGCGGAGCCAGCCGATTCGCCTACGTCGGAAGAGACGCAACGCCCGGTGCCAAGAACCGCTGGCCCGTAACCCGTTCCGAGGTTCCCGTCCGGTCCAGCAACGGGGTCAATCCACCCAGCCAGAAGGGCCAACCGGCGCCCAAGATCATGCACAGGTCGATGTCTTGAGCCTCGGCCACGACTCCTTCATCCAGCATCCGACGAGCCTCATCGGCGAGTGCGTCGAGAGCGCGGGCGCGGATCTGGTCCTCGTCAAGAGCGGTGTCACCACGCTGATAGACCTCGGCCACGCGCGGGTCCAGCGTGGCTGTTCCGTCGTCGTTCCACACCCAGACCGCATTCAGTCCGTTATCCAGCATGCGTTGCAGATTGGGGGAGAGGTAGTAGCGGTCGGGGAAGGCCTCGTGCATAGAGGCCGACGTGTGTGCAGCCACGCCCATCCCCACCAGTTGCAAGAGGGAGAACGGGGACATCGGTAGTCCGAGGGGGTTCATTGCCCGGTCGGCCACCTCGAATTCAGAGCCTTCGTCGACAGCCCGCGTGATTTCGCTGAGGTAGCGGATCAGCAGCCGATTGACCACGAACGCAGGAGCGTCGGCCACCAGCACGCAGGACTTCTTCAATTCCTTGCCGACGGCGAAGGCGGTCGCCACGGATGCGTCATCTGTCTTCTCCGCACGCGCAATCTCGAGCAAGGGCATGACGGCGACGGGATTGAAAAAGTGAAAACCAACAACGCGCTCGGGATGCCGCAGATCCGAGGCCATGGCGGTTACCGACAGAGAGGACGTGTTCGTTGCCAGGATGCAGGTCTCAGAGACGACGTCCTCGATCGCGGCGAAGACCTCCTTCTTGACGGACAGGTCTTCGAAGACGGCTTCGAGAATGAATTCGGCACCGGCGAAGGCAGCGACGTCGGTGCTTCCGGAGACCAAGCCCTTAAGCCGACTCGCCTTGTCCGCCGAGAGGCGTCCTTTGGCGGCGAGTGCATCGATATCTGCATGCACGCGACCGACACCGGCGTCGACCCGTTCCTGATCGAGGTCGGTCATCACCACCGGGACCTGCAAGCGTCGAGCGAAGAGCATCGCCAACTGGCTCGCCATCAGGCCAGCGCCCACGATGCCGACCTTGGTGACGGGTCGAGCTAGTTCCTTGTCGGGAACACCGACCGGCTTCTTGGCTCGTCGTTGCACCAAGTCGAAGGAATATAAAGAAGCGCGCAGGTCATCGCCCATCACCAAATCAGTCAGAGCGGTGTCTTCTGCAGCGAAAGCATCGTCCCGGTTTGCGGTCTTGGCAGCCGCGACAAGATCCAGGGCACGGTACGGAGCTGGGGTGGCCCCGTGGATGCGTGCGTCGACACCAGCCCGGTATCCCGCGACGACCTGATCCCACGACTCGGTGTCCGCAGCGGGCCGTTCAATGCGCGTTCTACCGGAGATGACGTCATCGGCCCACGCGAGCGACTGCTCGAGGAAGTCGGCGGGCTCGAAGACCACATCGACGACACCGAGTTCGGCGGCCTGTGCCGGCCGCAGCTGCTTGTTCTGATTCATCGAGTTGTTGATGATCACGTCCAACGCCCGCTGGGGCCCGATGAGGTGCGGCAGCAGCCACGCCCCGCCCCACCCGGGCACCAGTCCGAGAAAGACCTCCGGCAGGGAGAGTCCCGCCGCACTGGCGTCGAGGGTGCGGTATTTGCAGTGCAGGGCCAGTTCGAGACCACCGCCCATGGCCGCGCCGTTGACGAATGCGAACGTGGGAACGGATAGCTCGCCGAGTCGACGGAAGACGTCGTGGCCGAGCTTGGCGAACTCTTCGATGATGCTGGAGTCGGCGACGACTCCGATGGCTGACAGATCAGCACCCACCGCGAAGATGAAGGGTTTTCCCGTGACGCCGATACCGACGATGCCGGGCGTCGCTGCTGCCTCGTCAATGGCGGCTTGCAGCGACCGCAGGCCCTGCGGACCGAACGTCGACGGGCGCGTGTGGTCTCGACCGTTGTCCAGCGAGATGAGGCCAAAGGTGCCGCTGGGGATGTCGACAAGCCGGAGCCTGGATTCCGTGACGACCTCGTCGGGGAATGTCACGTCACTCACTTGGCGTCCTCCTCGACCCGCTCCCAGATCACAGTGCCGCCCATACCGAGGCCGATACACATCGTCGTGATGCCGTATCGAGCATCGGGGTTGGCTTCAAAGTCCCGAGCGAGGTTCGTCATCAAGCGGATACCACTGGATGCGAGGGGGTGACCCACCGCGATGGCACCACCCATGGGGTTGACCCGCGGATCATCGTCGGCGATGTCGAAGTGATCAAGGAATGCGAGAACCTGCACGGCGAATGCTTCGTTGATTTCGAACAGATCAATGTCGGCGATAGTCATGCCGGCTCGTTGCAAAGCCTTCTCGGTGCTTGGTACGGGTCCAACGCCCATCACTTCGGGCTCGACACCCGCGAAAGCGAACCCGACCATGCGCATCTTTGCGGACAACCCGAGTTCGCGGGCCACTCCCTCGGACGCGAGAACGGCACCGGTGGCGCCGTCGGTGAGCGCCGATGCGTTGCCGGCGGTGACCCGTCCATGCGGACGGAACGGAGTCTTCAATCCGGCCAGGCCTTCCATCGACGTTCCCGGGCGCGGACCTTCGTCGGTCGTGACGTAACCCCAACCGTTCTCGGCGTCACGTGTGGCGACGGGGACGAGGTCGGGTTGCAGCAGGCCGTTGGCGTACGCCTTAGCTGTCTTCTCCTGGCTCGCCACTGCGTAGGCGTCCGCACGCTCCTTGGTCAGGTGCGGGAATCGGTCGTGGAGGTTCTCGGCGGTCTTACCCATGAGCAACGCTTCCGGGTCGACCAGTTTCTCGGCCAGGTAGCGGGGGTTCGGGTCGATGCCTTCGCCCATCGGGTGATGCGTCATGTGTTCGACGCCTCCCGCGATCGCCACGTCGTAGGCACCCGCCATGATCGACGCCGACAGCGTGGTCACCGCCGTCATTGCTCCGGCGCACCAGCGGTCGATGGAGTAGCCGGGGACCGTGCTCGGCAGACCGGACAACAGGGCCACCGAACGTCCGATATTCATGCCTTGGTCGCCCGTTTGGGTGGCGGCCGCGACCGCGATGTCGTCGATGCGCTCGGGAGGCAGTGAGGGATTCCTGCGCATCAACTCGCGGATGACCTTGACCATGAGGTCATCGGCTCGGGTGTGGGCGTAGAGGCTTCCGGCGCGGGCGAAGGGCGTACGTGCCCCATCGACGAAAACGACAGGCTGAAGGCTGCTCATGGATGGCTCCTTGACGGCGGCGTGAGAGCCATATGTTACTCGCTAGTAACTTAAGTTTCTACCCCCGTGAGGGCTTTCACCAGTCCCGGTGTGCAGAGGTCTATTTGCCACGCCCGCGCCTCGCCAGCGGCGAGATAGGCCCGAATGCTGTCCTCGGTCACCGGGGCAGGCGGATCCCAACACAACCGGCGCAACAGGTCTGGAGTCAGAAGGATCTCCGGTGCCACGTCCCAGGATTCGACCAGGTGGTCCATCAACTCGCGAGCGGCGGCGAGGCGTTCGGCTGCCGCCGGATCCTTGTCCGACCACGAACGTGCCGGCGGTGGACCGTCAGTGCGCGCAGGTCGTGACGGCCACTGATCCTCGGGCAGACAGCGAGCCTTCTCGAGCGCCGCCCACCACCGATCCCGATATCTCCGGGCAGCGCGGCCGTGGAACCCCTTGGTCGTCAACAACCCGGGCGCGTCGGCCGGGTCGGCGAGAACGGCTGCCACGATCGCCGAATCCGGGATAAGTCGCCCGGGTGCGGTGTCGGTGCGCTGCGCGATGGCGTCTCGCTCCTGCCACAGACCGCGAGCCAACGCCCACTGTCGAGGCGATCGCAACTTGTGCATGCCCGAGAGGCGACGCCACGGTTCGGGTCCCCTGTCTTTGGGCTGAAAGCCTCGAAGGTGTTCAAACTCCTGGGCGGCGATGTCCCATCGATCGGCGGCGAGAAGTTCAGCATGCAGGGCATTACGCAATTCGACGAGCACCTCGACGTCGAGGGCGGCGTACGTAAGTTGTCCCGTACTCAGCGGTCGCTTCGACCAGTCCGTGGCGCCGTGGCCCTTCTCGAGTTCAAAGCCGAGCTCGCTCGCCACCAGTGCGGCCAGGCTGACGCGCTCGCGCCCCAGGATTCGTCCAGCAACTTCGGTGTCGAACAGCGCGTGAGGGCGTAGGCCGACTTCCTCCAGACATGGCAGGTCTTGGGTTGCGGCGTGCAAAATCCACTCCGCTTCGCCGATCGCGTCGTTTAGCGGTGTCTGGTCGGGCACCGCAATCGGATCAATCAGGGCGGTGCCGGCGCCCGCGCGGCGCACCTGAATCAGATAGGCCCGCATGGAGTAGCGGTATCCCGACGCTCGCTCAGCATCGAGCGCGACGGGTCCTGATCCCTGCTCAATGGCACGGGCGTAGGCCTGCAGAGCATCTGGGGTGTCGAGGACCGGCGATAGGCCATCTCGCAGAGTCAAGGGCTCCAGCGGGGGAGAGGCATCGATGGTTTCGGAGTCATCCGAGTGATTCGAGTCGCCCGTGGGCCCGTCCGTGGTGGGCGTCACGTGTGGGTGGCCCGACGCCCACCCACGGTGGCGACACCCGCCGGAACAGGAGGGAGGCCGGCGAGGGTAGCCAGAATCTCGATCCACAAGGCCAGATGAACGGTGAGGTCATCATCGAGGGGGGTCCACGACGCGCGAATCTCGACCAGCCCATCACCCGGCCGCTCGGCCATGCTGCCGAACGAGGTTCCCGACGACACGGTGACCGTCCCGCCCAATTGGGCCACCTCATGGTTGTCCAGGGCCTCGGTCACCCAACTCCATGCCACCTCGTGGATGAGCGGATCGGCCAGCAGCTCGGGCTCGACGTCGCAGCGAGCGAAGATGACGATGCGGTCGTTTCCTTCCCATTCATCCACGCCGTCCGGATCGTGCAGGACGACGAATCGACCCGATGCGGATTCCACATGCGCTCCGACGGAGGCCGCTGAGCCGTCTGTGACGGCATCGGCGGTGAGGGTGAACGCCTGAGGCGCGAGCCGCTGCGGAGACGGGGCCTGCTCGATCGAGAATTCCGGGCGGATCGGCACATCAAGCAGGGGTCGTACGCGGGCCTCGAACGCCTCGTGGGGTTGGGGAACGCTGTGCACTCGGTCAGGCTACGGCGAAGATGCGTCGCCGGAGTGTGGGCACGCCGACCGGTTGCTCAGACCCTGGTCAGAGCCCGTCGTTCTGGCCCGTCTCATCGACGGGATCCTCATCGAGTTCGAGACAGATCGAGTTGATGCAGTAACGCAGATCGGTAGGTGTCGGGTACCCCTCACCTTCGAACACATGGCCGAGGTGTCCACCACAGGAGGAGCAGCGCACTTCAGTTCGGACCTGTCCGAGGGAGGTGTCCTGCAGCAAGACGACGGCGTCGGAGTCTTGCGGCGCGTAGAAGCTGGGCCATCCGCAGTGCGAATCAAACTTCGTCGTGGAGCGGAACAACTCCGCGCTGCAGGCACGACATCGGTAGGTTCCGACGCGCGTGGTGTCGGTGTATTCGCCAACGAAGGGCGGCTCGGTGCCTGCTTCACGCAACACGTGGTACGCCTGGGCGCCGAGAAGGTCTCGCCACTGAGTGTCACTCTTGGTCACGGGGTACTCGGAGCCATCTGGACGAAGGCCTCCATCGTGGGCAGGGGTTGACGAAGTCATGCCCCAGTGTCCCACGAGGACGGGATCAATACGTCAATGTCGTCACGAGGTCGAGCCCGTCATTCGCAGATCGCCAGCGCGCGTCAGGCGGAAGGTCCTGTTCACGGAGAGCCTGGCCGTCGTGGTGGATGTGGAATTCAATACGCCCATCGTTGTCGTGCACACCCACCGTGACGTGGGCGGCAGCGGCTTGACCGCACGCGAACGCGAGCCCTTCCTGGAGCAAGATTCCGCCGGTCGTGCTCACCGGTGCACCGAAGCGACCAGCCGCCGGGGAGACATCAAGTGAGATGGACACCAGGCCCAGCCAGGGAGCGACGGTGGAGGTCAGTTCACTAGCCAAGTTCGCGCCCCGACCGGGATCCTCGTAATCCTCCAAGACGGCAGCGCTCCACTGAAGGGCAGACGTCAAACGAGTAGACGCGTCTGCTCGAGCCGCTTGCGATAGCCCCGCTGCGCATGCCACGACCGCGGGTTGCAGGTGTGCGGGAAATGGAATGGTGCTGGCTGCGTTGGCGAGCGCCTGTGCGTTGTCGACCTGGGAGTGCAGTTTGCGCGCGATGATGTCGTTCAGCCGCGCATTGGTGTTTCGCCACGTATGTCGCAGTGTCCGAGCGCTGGCGGGCAGGAGAACAAAGATGGTCGATCCGAGCAGTACGGCAACGACGACACTGCCAATACCGGCGGCGCCCATGGCGGGTGCGAAGAAGGCAACGGCAGCACCGCCGGTGAGAGCAGTGACCGCAATTCCGAGAAGGAGACGCATCGGACCGGTTGAGGTGAGACGGTCGATAGCCCAGACCGCGGCACCGGTAGCGATGGCCACACCAATAACGACCACGAGCCCGGCCAGGATCCCCAACCCACCGAGAATCGCCCGGTAGTACGCGATGGCAACAACAGAGCCGGTGCCCCAGAACGACAACATGCCGATCTTCCAGACGTCTGCGATCACGTCCGAGGGCGTCGGGCGCGGAAAGTGTTGCTCGATGGCTTCTCGAAAGGAGCCTTCCAACGTTCGATCCGTTCCCTGGCGCACCGACGTCGAGGCTCCCCACCAGGAGTCGAGCGGGAGCACCGTGTTGTCGTTGTTTGCTGCTGCTTGCAGGGTCGACACGTCGCTTCCCGATGCCGCGCCCCATTCCCTGAGCCGCGTGACGACTGCGGATTGATGAACGTCCGCCACTTCCAAGGACACGGCTTCTTGGATCAGTCGTTCGCGTTCGGTGAGGTAACGATCTCGTGCATCAAGAACAAGGGCGACGAGCGTGGAGACTTCGTGAAGATCAAGCGTAATGTGACTCGTCGTGATGGGACTAGCAACAACCAGCCCATCATGGTTGATTCGCAGAAGCGTGTGATGACTGATACTCTTGTCGGTAATGGTTCCGATGTCAACGTGGCATTCAAGACCTACGATTG
>RGQW01000040.1 GCA_010029945.1 Actinomycetota bacterium
GTGATTCGCTTGAAGGCAGCGAAGTCGACCACCATGAAGTTGTCGATCGCCAACCCGCTGAGCGACTCGACGGCCTTCAACACGCACCCCGGACCTCCATTGACCATGGCCTCGTTGAAGCGTCCCTCGTAGCCGTCGACGGTCTTCCCCTCTTTGGTGCAGTCCGGCAGCGTCATCAAGGTGTCTCGGGGGATACTGACGCCGATGGCCTGCGAGCGGTCAGCGTTGACGTGGAAGATCATGGTGGTGTCGCTGCGCTCGATGTCGCCGAACTTCTTCAAGCTGCCGTAGCCCTTGTTCCCTTTGCCCTTGCGAGAGTCGCTGCCCATCACCACCATCGTGAAAGCCGAGGTTTCACCGGTGTCCTCGTCGACCACGATGGACTGGTCCTCGGTCACCGTGGTGCCGGTCTGCTCGGAGACGTCGAGTGCGGTGATGTTCCCTTCGAGTTGGCCCATGACGGACGTGACCCCAGCGCCGATCACGGTTGTCACCAGGACGGCCCCCGCGACCACTCCGGCCGCGATGGTCGATCCCAGGCGTACTGCGCTGCGAGAGGACACCGGTCGCCTTCCTGTGGGCAGTTGGGGCGTGAACTCGCCGGGCAGCGAGTTCCGTCATGGTACGCAGGCTTCGGTTCTGCCTTGGTGCGACGCACCAGGGGGACGGGGGGTTCCGATTTTCGGGCGTGCCGGTAACGGGTGTGACCAATGGGTCGTGTGAGGCTTGAGCCGAAACTGCAATGTGTCGCCGCAGGCCTCCTATGGCTCGGCACCGCCTTGGAAAGGACACCGATCGTGACAACGGCAGGCCGAACGGCGCGCAGGACGCGCTCGGCGCTGCTCACCGTCGGCGTCGCTACCGCCCTGGTCTCATCGCTCCTCGGCGCCTCGCCGGCGACGGCGAACCCCACGCCGCCGCCTGCGTCGTTCACCCTTGCGGGTGCCGGGTTCGGACATGGTGTTGGGATGAGCCAGTACGGCGCGCTGGCCATGGCGAAAGCCGGCATGGATGCGTCGTCGATCGTGACTCACTACTACCAGGGCACGAACGTCACGCCCGTTCCAGACGACATGGCTGTTCGCGTCAACCTGGAGTTCAAGAAGAAGCACATTCGTATGCGTGGCGAGGCCGTCGAAGGTGACGGCACCGTCCAGGCGAACCTGGCGGGAACGATCGTCACCGCCGCACCGGAAGAAATTTTCGCGTTCACCGGCGACGCAGGTGCGGTGGTAGCGGCCAAGGTCGTCGGCGGAGTACGCCAGGAGTTGGGAATCTTCCCGTCGGTGTCACTCACCTGGTCGGGTTTGGCCAACGTCGTCGCGAAGAACGGCTCATTCGACTCGGCTGGTCATCGTTATCGCTACGGGACCATCGAGATCCTGCCGACGTCGGATCCGAGCCGCACACGCCTGAACGTTGTCAATTCCCTGCGCCTGCACGAGGAGTACTTGTACGGAATTTCCGAGGTCAGCAGCTCATGGCCGGATGCGGCCCTTCAGGCGCAGGTGCTGGCCGCTCGAACGTACGCGCTATCGGCCATCGCGGCCGGTCCACGCAAAGCCTGTGATTGTCACGTCGACGATGGGCGCGGGCCGTACTCCGATCAGGTGTTCTCGGGGTGGTCCAAGCAGTCGGGTGCGATGGGCGAACGGTGGGTCGCTGCCGTGAACGCAACGCACGCGTCCCCGACGGCGGGGATGGCGATCTTGTATGAGGGTCAGCCGATCCGCGCCTTCTACTCTTCGTCCAGCGGCGGTGCTACGCAAGCAAGCGTCGACCAATGGGGTGGTGATCTGCCGTACGTCCGATCGGTGGCCGACCCCTGGTCCTTGAGTGAAGACAACCCGAATCGATCGTGGACGGTGACGGTCGATCAGGCGCGCATGGCCCAAGCCTTCGCCGCGGCTGCGGTGCAGCAGGTCGATGTAATCGCTCGTGACCCGAGCGGCGTCGCGAAGACCGTCCAGGCGACCCTTGTCGACGGAACAACGGTGACGAAAAGCGGCAATCAGGTTCGCAACGCTTTGGGTCTGAAGTCCTCCTACATCAACGCAATCGACGGTCGTGCCGGCGTGCCCATCTCGGTACCGCAGGCACCACCGGCGCAAACACCTCCCACGCAAGCTCCGGTGGAACAACCGGTCGTCAACTACGAACGTCAGGTAACCATGTTGACGCCAGCCGATCGTGAGGTCCGGGCGTTGAAGCCGTTCACTATCCGCGCTCAAGTGTCCCCGGAGCGCAAAGGACTGCGCGTGTGGTTCCAACGCATGGTCGACGGCGAGTGGGTCACGTTCAAGAAGAAGCGAACACGCAGCAGCGGCAAGGTTCGCTACCGCGTTTCGGAGGCGTGGCCGCCCAACACGACCCAGGAATATCGGGTTGTCGTGGTGCGCAAGAAGCAGCCCATCGGCGTGGGGGATGTCTTCCGGGTATCTGTTGTTCCCAGCGTCAAACCGCGGTCGGTTGCATTGATCACCCCTTCGGTGATGGATGTCCCCGCCGGAAAGCCCTTCGCCATCAAGGCGAAGGTGCGACCCAAACGCAAGGGCTTGACGGTGTGGCGACAGGCGTTCGTCGACGGTGAGTGGCGAACCGTGCAGCGCAGCACGACGAAGAAGGGCGGCCGGGTGGTGTTCCGGGTCAAGAAGGCGGCACCGGCCGGAGCCACCTACACCTACCGAATTCTCGTCGTCGCCAAGAAGCAGGCCGCCGGCGCAAGCCAAGATGTGACGGTGAACGTTTCTGGCTAAAGAACCGCGTCCACCGGTTCGGAGCCGAAACCGTCGTTGCCGGATTGCCCGAGAATCACCGATCCACCTGTGACCGCCGGCCATAGTGCGGGAAGCCACCACTGGGAATCGTCGGGGTGCAGTCCCAGTCGGGTCACGCCCGCGAGTGGGCGGGCAATATCGCGGGCGCGTTCAAGCAGCTGACGTTGCGTGTGGCCGTCGAGCGCGAGGGCATCGGAGTAGTCGTCAATGAAGACCTGCTGGTCGGGCTGGGTCCGCACCGCGATCGTCGCGTCCTGTGCTCCGGGCGCAAGCGCCGCCATGTCGTCGGGGCCTAGGGGCAAGCCGAAGGGGTGCATGGACACCACGATCACGTTGCCCGTGAGATCCGGAGCTTGCTGTGGCCCGGCGACGAGCAGATCGCAATCCGCACTGCCTTGAGGAACAACCACGCATCCCGCCGACCAAATCCCCAGCAGCCAGGTGACCCGTTGCCAATGCCACGGAAGGTGAAGGGCCACCTGTTGTCCCGGATCGCAATCGAATTCCGAGGTGAGCGCGTTGGCGATCTTGGCGGCTGCATTGATGACCGATGCTCCGGACAGCTCCATCCGCCCGTCGTATCCGAGATACGTCACGTAGGGCTGGGCAGGGTCGGTGCGGGCGGCAGCAGCGGAGCGGATGTCGGTGGCCGTTGAGGACATGGCGCCACCGCCTGCGACCGTTGACGGTGAACACGCCCAAACCCATGCTGCCCGTCGCGGGAGTCCCTTTTACGGTGCACCAGATCACGCGTGCCCGCGATGCGGGAATCGAACGCATCGTCCTGGCGACGAGTTATCGGGCCGAGGTCTTCGCGGAGTTCGTGGAAGGCGTGGATCTCGGCATCGACATTGTGATCGCGACGGAGGACGAGCCACTGGGCACCGGTGGTGCGATTCGACACGCTTTGTCACACCTGGAGTCCGGACCCGACGATCCCATTGTCATCTTCAACGGAGACGTCCTGAGCGGTCTGGACATCGATGCACTCGTGCGCTCGCACGTGGAGACCTCCAGTGATGTCACGTTGTACCTGACCCCGGTAGAGGACCCCCGCGCGTACGGCCTGGTTCCGATCGATGGCGACGGTCGAGTCGAGGCCTTTTTGGAGAAGCCATCGACGCCGGAAGAGATCGTCACCGACCTGATCAATGCCGGGTGCTACGTCTTCACCCGTTCGATCATCGAGCAGATCCCCGCGGGTCGGGTGGTGTCGGTCGAGCGTGAGACCTTTCCGGGTCTGTTGGCAAACAACGCCGTGGTGCGCGGAGTGGTTGATCGCGGCTACTGGCTCGATCTCGGCACACCGCTGGCGTTCGTGCAAGGCAGTTGCGATCTCGTTCGCGGCCTCGCACCGTCTCCCGCGGTTGCCAACACCGGTGAGGCGCTCGTGCTCGACGGTGCCGATGTTGCGGCGTCCGCCGATGTGCGGGGCGGCTCGACGATCGGTGCCAACGTTGTTGTTTCCGCGGGCTCGGTTGTCGATGGCTCGGTGGTTTTCGATGATGCCATCGTGGGCGAGGCGAGCGAAATTCGTGGCAGCATCATCGGGCGCGGAGCCCGTATCGGTGAGGGGTGCTCGCTCGACGGCGTCGTGGTCGGTGATGGTGCCGTCGTAGGCGCACGCAACGAAATCCGCGAGGGCGCGCGCGTGTGGCCGCAGGTGGCGATACCTGATCTTGCTATTCGGTACTCGTCTGACGCGTAGTACGCGACGTCAGTCGACGGGGATGATGTAGTCCTCGGCTCTGCGCGGGGGTCGATCTTTGGCCGGTTGCGCGGGAACTCCGACGGCTACCGCACCCAACGGGATCATCCGGTCTCCGAGACCGAAATGCTCGCGGACGATTTGCGGGGCGAAGATCGTGGAGGAGATCCACGCGGACCCCAGGCCCTCGGCAGCGAGGCGAATCAGGAGGTTCTCCACGCACGCTCCACCGGCAACCATGAACAGGTCGCGTTCCGCCGCGTTGCGACGATCATCCGGGTAGGTGTGCGCCCCTGTGGCGAGATCGATGAAGGGAACAACCACGACGGGTGCTGTTCGAAGGATGTTGGGGCCGTCGTCGGCGATCACCAGATGGGAGAGGCCGCGAAGGACAGCGACGGGCGCGTTGTTGAGTTTTCCGGTGGCCAAGTCGACGGCGGATGCGATCTCGTCGGCGATCGCGACAACCGTCATCTCGAGTGTGTTTCCGAAATCATCGTGGCGGCCGGTGTAGTCGTCGAGCACGTGAACGCCGCTAGATCCGATGGCAACGTCGGTCACACCCAGCCGCCAGGGCCGGCCCATCGTGTCAGTGATGATGACGCCCACGGTGACGCCCGTGCGATCGATCACGTGATCTCTCAGTTGTCGGGCGCTGGCATCGGAATCGACGGGAAGGAGGACCACCGTTCCTTGGTCGGTGTTGCTGGCATCGACGCCGGCCGCCGCGAGCACCAAACCGTGTGAGGTCTGAACGATCTTGGTGATGCCACGCGGAGTGTTCTTCACGGCGACGATTCGCTCGGCCTGTTGATCGATGACCGACTCGCGCGATGCTGCCTCGACCACACGGCCTTCGGCTTTAGCCACCACCTTGCTGGTGACAACGATGATGTCGCCGTCGCTGATACCGGCGGATTCATCCGGCCAACGGATGGTGGCTAGGGCCTCGGTGACGATGGAGTTGATGTCGTCACCGGGGGAGAACAGGTGATCGAGGGGCACCGGGAGAACGGTGAAAGTGGAGGTCATGGGGAAGCCCAGTGAAGTGAGGTGTCGGTCCGGCGTCCCCGGTCTGCTGCTGCAGCCTGCAGGTGAGCGACGGTGCGGGTGGCGGAGGCGTCCAGATGAAGGCCCGAGACGGACACCGGGCCTGGAGTCGTGTCGACGTGCACGGAAGCCAGGTCGAGGGCTCGCTCCCATGGCCCTTGCGTCCAGCGGACCGATTGGGTGCGTGCGTGCGGCACGAGTGCTGTCCGACGCGTGATCCGCCCTCGTCGGATCGCGAAACTGTGTGCGTCCCACCCCACGGCAAGATTCCGCCACTGAAGGGGCGATCGCCACCAGGCGCGACGCGGCGCACCTACCCAGGTGATCGAAGAAGCCTGCAGATCGGGCAGCACCCGCGAAACGATGTCCTGGGCGGCGTCCATCTCGGAGACGGGAATGAGCACGGTGTCGCTGCGCTGGCTTCCGGAGCCGGAGGATTCCGAGCCCACGCCGGCGATCGTGACGCGAATACGTGTCCATTGCTGCCTCCGCCACAGCAACGGCTCGACGTATTCGATGGCCTGGATGCGGCCGGGAGGAACGGTCCGCGATTCGGTGCGCAGCAATCCATAACGCAGGCGGAGTCCATCGGGAGACTGTGCGACGGTGAACCCGTAAAAGCGAATGAATTCCGCCACGACGAGAACAAGGGGAATACCTCCGGTCACGATGGCCACGCCGATAGCACCCCAACCTCCGGTGAGATAGCTGGTGACGATGATGATGACGGTGAGCAGGAGTAGACCGGCCGTTGTCATACGAAGTGCCAGCGACACGGCCAAGTGACGGCCGGACACCCGGGCTATGTCGCTTTGCGGTGCTTCAGCAGTCGTGGCCGAGAGTCCTGCCGACCGTGCGAGGACCTCTCGTCGGATCTCACGAGCGTCGTCGAGGGTCACGTACTTGAGTCGAACCCGTGAGTCGTCCTGCCCGGCCACTTCGATGACGACCACGGCCATGGAGAACAGTCGGGCGGCGAATGGTTGCGTCACGTCCACGGTTTGGATTCGGGAGAGTTGAACGCGTCGTTGTTGGCGAAACAGCACTCCTGATTGCATTCGAAAGTCACCGTCGTCGTCGAACCAGAAACTGAGCGCCCGCCACTGGAAGTAGTTCAGCAATGCGACGAGAGCACTCAGGAGGAAGGCGATGACGGCGAAAACAACGATGGCGAGCGCGATTGGTGGCATCCACGCCATGCCGATGATGTCGTCGAGGCGCCCGGCCAGTGTGTTGATGCGCTGAATGCCGACGGCGAAGGCGATACCGGCGAGTGCGGGAAAGACCGCTACCGCGTGGACGAGCGGTGAGATCGGGTGCACCTTGCGGTGCCCTTCAGCGTCAATGAGGCGGCTGCCGGGGACGGTGATGCCGAGTCCAAGGTCGTCACCGATGGAACTGGACGGCACGCTGGAGCTGGAATCGACTCCCTCGTGCGCGGGTGAATTGTGCTCGCGCGGGGTGTGGCGTGCCGGATCGGTCATCGGGGTGTCACAGTCCGGCCGATCGGGTTTCGCCCAGTCGTGCCAGGCGGTCTCTGAGATCGGCGGCGACCTGCGGTTCGAGTCCAGGAATAGATGCGTCGGTGGTGGCAGCCGCCGTGTGGAGTTGAACGGTCGTGACCCCGAGTGCTCGATCGATTGGCCCGGCCTTGACGTCAACGAGTTGCATGCGCCCGTAGGGAACGATGACCAGACGTCGGAACAGGATTCCGCTGGAGACCAGAAGGTCATCTCCTCGTTCGCAGTAGGCATACGAGCGCACCCGTCGGCCGATGAGCCACCACCCCCACAGCAGACCGATCAGTGCAGCGACAGCAATCACCACGGACACCCAGGTGACTACCCCCAGCAGCGCGAGGACTCCGAGCACGATCGCAGTGATCGGTACCAGCGACACGACAAGGACAATGCGGCGAGCTGTGACCAGCCGCGGTGACACCGGCACCCAGTGATCGCCCTCGTGATCGGAGGTGAAAGCGGTCGCGGTGTCCATGGAAGGCATTGAACCAGCGATCACGGGGTCGAGCGCAGGTGAGAGGCAAGGTCCAACGTCTCGGCAGCCATGGCGGCCGTCGCGTCGAGATCGGTCATCAGCAACGGAACGGCCCGAGCGGTGATACCTGCCTCCTCGATGACCGGTGTCGAAGTGGCGTCGGAGGTGTCCACAAGCCAGCCGTCCAGCAGACCGCCACTCGTGCGAGCGCCGTAGTGCTGAGCCACGGCTGCGGCGGTGGTCTCGATTCCGCTGGCTCGAAGACAGGCATCGGTCATGCCTCGGACCGGAGCGCCGGAGATGATGGGGCTAACGCCGACCACGGGGGCCGTGGCCGCGCGAATCTCGTCCGCGAGTCCGGGCACCGCGAGGATCGTTCCGATCGAGACGATCGGGTTACTGGGAGGAAGGACGATGACATCGGCGTTGCGCAGAGCATCCACGACTCCCGGAGCCGGTGTCGCCTCTTCGATTCCCACGATGACGAACCGGCGCGCCGGCAGTGATGCCCGATAGCGAATCCACCACTCTTGAAAGTGGAGGGCGATATCCGTCCCCGGGTTGTCCGGATCATCGACGATGACGTGCGTCTCGGCGCGGTCATCGGTCATGGGGATGAGGTGGACTCCGGGTTGCCAGCGTTCGCACAATGCCTCGGTCACGCGGGAGAGCGGGTAGCCCGCGTTCAGGCTCGTCGTTCTCACCAGATGCGTCCCGATATCTCGGTCACCGAGTCCGAACCATGTGGGCTCGACCCCGTACGCGGTGAGCTCTTCCTTGGCGTGGAATGTCTCGTCGAGGCGGCCCCAGCCACGCTCGGGGTCGATTCCCTCTCCGAGGGTGTACATCACGGTGTCCAGATCGGGGCACACCCGCAGCCCGTGGATCCAGATGTCGTCCCCGGTATTGCCGATCACGGTTATCTCGGTGCCTTCGATTTCGCGTTGTACAGAATCGTCGGTGACCCGCTGAACGTGGTGACGAAGTCCGCGAAGGAAGCGCGCGCCACCGATTCCCCCGGCGAGAGCGGTGATGCGCATCCGTGCATCCAACCATTGCGGCGTCGCTTGCCCTCTGAGGGAGATCCGCCAGACGGGCCGACGGGATTACCCGAATAACGGTGGTTTTGGGTTCATGAAAAGGGCATATGGGGCAAAAAGATCACCAATGTGAGGATCGGGCTTGACGAAGACGAACTACACCCCTGTAATACACCCCGTAAGCGCGTTCACTAGAGCGTGAGCCGGGGGTCGAGGAGGGTCCTGCGTGTCCGAGCGAGAAACGATCGCGGAGTTGGCGCTCCTTCCACTGTCCGACGTCGAAGAACTCGCCTGGCAAGAGCAGGCACTGTGCGCACAGACCGATCCCGAAGCTTTCTTCCCGGAAAAGGGCGGCAGCACGCGGGAAGCCAAGCGGGTCTGCCTGTCGTGCGATGTGCGCAACGACTGCCTGGAGTACGCACTCGCCAACGACGAGCGGTTTGGCATCTGGGGCGGCCTGTCCGAGCGGGAACGCCGCCGGTTGAAGAAGCGCGCCGTCTGATTCCACCGCTGGTGGGCCGTACTCTGACCTGGTGACCGAGCCTGCTTCCCCTGGCGTCGCCGATGACGACGTATCCGGTGAACCCAGCGCTGACTCGGAGTGGGATGCCTTCACCGACAGTCTGATCCTTGACACTGGGTTTCCCTCCCGCGAGCACTTCGTCACCGCCATCGTCGTCAGTCACGATGGAGAGGTCTGGCTGCCGGCGGTCTTGACCACGCTCGCTCGCCAAACACGCCCGGTGAACTTGGTTGTCGGTGTCGACAACGCCTCACAGGATTCGAGCGCGGCTGTGCTCCGGGAGTCACTAGGAGACGACGCTGTCATCGAGCGTGAGGTCAACGACGGTTTCGGGTCGGCCGCCGCGGCCGGCTTCGCATCCGTCGCTGCCCGGCAACCAGCCTTGCCCGACGACGTCGTCCGATGGGTATGGCTCCTGCACGACGACAGCGCGCCCGACCCCACGTGCCTGGAGCGGTTGTTGCAGACGGCGGACGAGCACCCGTCCGCGGATGTCCTCGGCCCGAAGATTCTCGGCTGGCACGACCGCCGACTCCTCCTTGAAGTCGGGGTCAGCATTGACGGTGACGGGCGGCGCGTGACGGGACTGGAGCGACGCGAACACGACCAGGGGCAGCACGACGGCGTTCGTGATGTCCTGGCCGTCAGTTCCGCAGGAATGCTGATCAGGCAGGACGTCTGGGAGGAGCTAGCCGGCTTCGACCCTCACCTTCCCTTGTATCGGGATGACGTGGACTTTTGCTGGCGGGTTCACCGTGCCGGTGGTCGAGTGCTGGTGGCCGCGGATGCTGTCCTTCACCACCGAGAGGCGTCGGCGCATGGCCGTCGCCAGGTCCACGACGGCGATGCCCGTCCGCATCGCGCGGACCGAGAAGCCGCCATTCGGGTGCTGTTGACCCACGCCACGACGGTCGGGATGTTCTTTGTTGGCTTACGCCTGCTGATCGGCAGCGCCATCCGAGCGCTGACCTATCTCGTCGGCAAGGACTTTGCGGCTGCACGGGATGAAGTGAGCGCGCAATTCGCCGTGCTGGCGAAACCTCGCCGTGTGACGGCATCTCGATCACTGGTCTCCCGATCGAGTGTCGAACCGGCATCGGTGGCCCGATCACTTCGACCGACCTCGGTCGACCAGTTGCGTGACGTTGGCGAGGCCGTCGGGGGTCTACTGACCACCAGTTCAGCGACCGGCCCGACGAGTGTCAGTGCCCTGGAATCCGGACCGATTGACGACGAGGCCGCGTACCTGCCGGACGACTCCTCCGGAGTTCTTCGCCGTGTTCTCCTGGCTCCCGGCGTTGTCGCGACCATGGCTTTGTTGGTCGTGGCCGCCATCGCGACCCGTGGCCTGTGGTGGGGCGAGGGCGTACTGCAAGGCGGTGCACTTCTTCCCGTCCCCGAAGGAGCCCGCGATGTCTGGGCGTCATACACGCGCGCCTGGCATGACGTCGGTCCCGGGTCGAACACACCCTCGGCACCGTTCCTCATCGTGGTGGGGATCGTGGCCACGGTGCTGTTCGGTAATCCCGACTGGGCGATGAACGTGCTCGTACTTCTTGCGGCGCCCATTGCCGGCTGGAGCGCCTACGTCGCGACGCGGGGAATGCTGACGAGCAAGGTGATCCGGGCGTGGATGGCCGTCACGTACGCGCTGTTGCCGGCGATGACCGGCGCCTTCGCGCAGGGGCGCGTCGGGACGTTGATCACCGCTATCGCTTTGCCGTTCGCGATTCGCTCTGGTTTTCGTCTGTCGCGTCGCACAGGCACCATGCGTCGAGCGGCGGGGACGGGCTTGTTGATGTCCGTGATCCTTGCCGCCACCCCGGCGGTCTGGGTGGTGGCTCTCGGTTGCGCAGTGATCGCCTCGATTGTGGCCATCCGTCGTTGGGGACCCGATGCGTGGGCGATCATTACACGGTTCGCCATCGCGATAGTGGTGCCGTTGCTCGTCCTGATGCCCTGGACCGTGCATCTGATCACCAATCCGGCACTGTTCTTCGTCGAGCCAGGACTGAACATCCCGGGGATCATCGATCCCAACCTGCGGCCCCTTGATGTGCTGCTGCTGCATCCCGGCGGACCGGGGATGAACCCGCTCCTGGTGACCGCTGGACTCGTTTTCGCGGCTTTCCTCGCGTTGTTCCGACGCGACACGGCGGGCTACGTGAGTGCGTGGTGGGTCGTGGTGGTACTCGCGATGGCGATGGGAGTAGTCCAGTCCACGATCACCGTTCTTCCCCCCGGGGCAGAAGTCCCCGCGCAGCCGTGGCCCGGACCGATGACGCTGGTGATGGGCCTGGCCATGATTGCCGCGTGCGGCATCGGTGTCGACGGTCTGCGACAACGCTTCGCGGGGCAGAGTTTCACTCTCGGACAGCCACTGGCCGCCATCGGACTCGTTGCAGCCGCGTTGACGCCGGTCGCGGCGGCCGTCTGGTGGATCCCCGCGAACGATGACGTTGTCCAGCGTGCACCGCGTCTGGATGTGCCGGCATTCGTCGCAGCCGAGGCCGATGGTCCGCAAGCCCCGCGAACGTTGGTCTTGACCGATAACGGAGAAGGGGAGGTCCGCTACATGCTCATCGGCGGATCGGCCCTGACGTTGGGATCGGCCGAGACGATGCCTGAACCGGAGGTGTGGGAGCCGATCGACGACTTCGTTTCGGCGTTGGCGTCTGGTCGCGGCGGCGGGGAAGTA
>RGQW01000005.1 GCA_010029945.1 Actinomycetota bacterium
TCGAGGTTCGGCGCGCATGGCCTCAAGATGTCGTGATCGCTGTGACCGAACGGTCTCCAGTGGCCGTGGTCATGCAAGGTGAGGAGCGTCGGGGTGTCGATGCTGAGGGGAACATCTTCGATCCCCCCGGAGGGTTGTGGCTCACCGATCCGATCATCCGTGGTGACGAAAGTGCCATTGCGGAGGCAGTGAAGGTCGCGTCGTCCCTTCCCGCGGATCTGGAAAAGCGGGTCCGGGTGATCCAGGCGGTGAGCGTCGACGACATTCGTTTGGAACTCGGGAACAAGTCGATCGTGCGCTGGGGGAATGCTCAGGAAGCGGAGTTCAAGGCGGAGGTTCTGCGCTCGTTGTTGCCGCGCCGCGCCCAGGCGTACGACGTCAGCGCGCCATCGCTACCGGCCACTTTTGGCGAAAAGGGCCCCAAGAAATAAAAAAAATCAAAAGTTTCTGCTTTTCGTCTTGCGTCGAAGGTGTTGCACCCCCTACTCTCCCGCCGGCTCAGGGCCAGACGATGTTTCAGCCTGAAGTAAAGGTTGAGACTTCGGCCTCGAGCCGCACGAGTCGATGCGCCCCCTCGCGTCGACGTGGAGGAAAGGACGAGCAGCAGTGGCGGCTCCTCAGAACTACTTGGCAGTAATCAAAGTCGTCGGTATCGGCGGCGGTGGCGTGAATGCGGTCAACCGCATGATCGAGGTCGGCTTGAAGGGCGTGGAGTTCATCGCCATCAACACCGACGCACAGGCGCTCTTGATGAGCGACGCCGACGTCAAGCTCGACATCGGCCGGGAGTTGACGCGAGGCCTCGGAGCCGGCGCGAACCCGGAGGTCGGGCGCAAGGCGGCGGAAGATCACATCGAAGAGATCGAGGAAGTCCTCCAGGGCGCCGACATGGTCTTTGTCACCGCGGGAGAAGGCGGTGGAACCGGCACCGGTGGAGCACCGATTGTTGCCCAGGTTGCCCGGTCTCTCGGAGCGCTCACCATCGGCGTTGTCACGCGTCCGTTCGGCTTCGAAGGTCGCCGTCGGCAAGTGCAGGCCGATCAGGGCGTCGAGGATTTGCGCGCCGAGGTCGACACGCTCATCGTCATTCCGAACGACCGACTGTTGTCCTTGGCAGATCGCGAGATCAGCGTGATCGACGCGTTCCGGCAAGCCGATCACGTTCTGCTGCAGGGCGTCTCAGGGATTACGGATCTCATCACGACACCTGGTTTGATCAACTTGGACTTCGCCGACGTCAAGAGCGTGATGCACGCGGCCGGGTCCGCATTGATGGGCATCGGATCGGCGCGCGGAGAGGACAGGGCAATGCAGGCCGCAGAAAAGGCCATTTCCAGCCCCCTCCTCGAAGCGGGAATCGATGGAGCCCACGGAGTGTTGTTGTCGGTATCCGGCGGTAGCGACCTGGGTCTGTTCGAGATCAACGAAGCCGCTCGACTCGTCAGTGACGCCGCTCACCCCGAGGCGAACATCATCTTCGGTGCTGTCATCGACGACACCTTGGGTGATGAGGTTCGCGTGACGGTCATCGCTGCGGGTTTCGAAGGTGGCGAGCCTCCGGTCCGCAAGGTGGCGGCTCCCGTTCGATCTACCGACGCGACGGGAGATATCCCGGCCGTGCAACAGCCGAACGCAGCGGTATTCGCCGATTCCGACGACGACTTGGACGTTCCAGACTTCCTGAGGTAGCGCGTGGCAACGGACGCGAGTGGCAGTAGGGCCTTCCCCGACCTACGGACACTCGCTGGCACATGGTCGTGTCCAGATCACGCGTTATCGGGTGCGTCCTGCACGTACGTGATCTCACGTGCCGATAGTGGACGCAGCGTCGGTGACTTCGCATCGGGAAATCTCGCCGATCATGTCGGTGATGACGAAGATGCGGTGCGGACCAATCGTCGGCACTTGGCATCGGCACTGAAGGCGCAAGAGGGGCTTGCCTTCATTGCGGCGTCGCACGGCGCTGATGTGGCATGGGTGACAACCCCGGACACTTTCGCTGACGTCGATGCGCTGGTGACCGATAGGAACGACATCGGCTTGGTGGCGTTGGGTGCCGACTGCGCCATCATCGGTCTTCATGGTCATCGGCGCGACGGCTCGCCCGTGCTGGGCGTGGCACACTGCGGATGGAAAGGGCTCGTGGAAGACGTGATCGGATCGGTAGTCGCCGAGATGACCAACGCCGGGGCGGAACACATCGGTGCGGTTCTGGGTCCTGCGATCTGTGGTGAGTGCTACCGAGTGGATGCCGAGCGGCACGATGCGGTGCGAGCGGCGGTAAGCGATCGTGTCGCGCACGCGGCTTTGGTAATGGGTGGGCAGCAACCCGTGCATACGCAGTGGTCTCCGCAGGAGCAGAAGGACGGGGGTTTTGGCATCGACATTCGCGCCGGGAGCAAGGAGCGGCTCATTGAACTGGGTATCGCTATCGACGGCGAAGAACTCCTGCAGGGCAGGGAGTGCACGTATGAATCGGCAACATGGTTCAGCTATCGCCGTGCGATGGCACAGGCTCGCAATGGGCGTTCGGGTCGACAGGCACTGGCCGTGGTCTCTGCCACGTCGCATGATGCGGACGAATCGTGACAGCGACAAGGCGAGAGGTCCTGGCGCAGCGACTTCATGATGTTCACGAGCGCATCGAAGCTGCGCGGATCGCTGCTGGTCGACTGGACGATGACGACCAGGTTCAACTTGTCGTTGTGACGAAGACCTTCCCTGCTCGTGACGTTTCGCTCCTCGCCGAACTCGGAGTCACCGATGTCGGAGAAAACCGAGATCAGGAGGCCCGAGCCAAACGGGCGGATGTGAGCAGCGACGACCTTCGCTGGCACATGATCGGTCGCTTACAGCGCAACAAAGTGTCGTCCGTTGCCCGATGGGCCGACGTCGTCGAATCGATCGACCGGCACGAACTCATCGCGCCTCTTGCCGGTGCCGTAGAACGATTCGACAGAAAACCGGTGCAGGTCCTGCTGCAGGTGAGTGTGGATCCGGTTCCTGACCCAGGGCGCGGGGGAGCCGATCCCGATGACGTCGAATCCCTTGCCGAGGCCGTAGCGAGGCACGAGGTGCTGCACCTGGCGGGCGTCATGGCGGTGGCGCCCCACCCGGACACCGGCATGGATCCACGGGCGGCCTTCGATCGGTTGCACGAGATTTCGGCGCGTGTGCGAACGTCCTGGCCACATGCCCGGGAGATGTCGGCTGGCATGAGTGGCGACCTCGAAGCCGGTGTCGCCGCAGGGGCGACACAGGTGCGTATCGGGGGAGCGATACTCGGGGAACGCCCTCCGGTGCAGTAGCGTCAGAGAAGGAGAGATTCACGGCCGCCACAGACGCGTCCGTGAGGGCGAAAAACGACATCACGGAGGTGGGCGATGGCTGGCGCAATGCGCAAGATGGCTGTGTACCTCGGGTTGGTGGAGGACGCCTCCTACGAGGACTACGACGAGTATGACGACTACGAGGAACCGGCTCGGGAGTCCCGCCGGGATCGCAACAGCCGTCGGAGTTCCCGGGACCGCTATGAGACCGATGATGATGCCTACGAGGTACGCAGCGTGCGGCCTATCAACGAGCCTCGAGCCGTTCGGACCATCAGGCCAGATTCCGCGGCCGATCGGGCTCCGTCGTCAGCAGCGATGGGACGCCCCGCGATGGCGGACCTGAGCCGCATCGAAGCCATCCATCCCCGCTCGTACAACGACGCGCGTCGCATTGGTGAGGAATTCCGCGACGGAGTACCCGTCATCATGAACTTGGGCGACATGGACGAGATGGATGCCAAGCGCATTATCGATTTCGCAGCTGGCCTGGTGTACGGCCTGCACGGCACGATCGAGCGCATTACTGGCAAGGTCTTCCTGCTCTCACCGGCCAACGTTGATCTCGGGGATCAGGCGCGGGCACAGATAGCTGAGGATGGGTTCTTCAATCAGAGTTGACGAAGCCGTTAGAGGAGTGTCGAAGCGGTGAGCATCTTCGGTCAGATCCTGGGCACTGTCCTGTGGCTCTATTGGCTTGTCTTGATCGCCCGACTAGTCCTGGACTTCGTCCGGATCTTCGCACGATCCTGGCAACCTCGGGGACCGCTGCTGTTGATCGCCGAATTCGTGTACTCGATCACGGATCCGCCCCTACGCGCCCTTCGACGGGTGATCCCTCCGCTGCGCCTTGGCAGCGTCTCGCTCGATTTGGCATTTCTCATTCTGATACTCGGGGTTCAGATACTCATCAATTTTGTCGTCTTGCTTTAGGGTCGAGATCGTGACCTTGAGCGCACAGGATGTTCGTGACGCCCGATTCGGAACAACGCGTATTCGAGCTGGGTACAACATGGCCGAGGTTGATGCGTTCCTCGACCAAGTGGAAGACACCATTGCCCACACGTCAAGCGAAGGCCAGCGACTCGGTGATGAAGTCGAGGCGCTCCGCTCTCAGGTTCAGCAGCTCCAAGGGCGCTTAGCGGCGGCCCAGCGCGAACTCCAGGAAGCTCAATCAACGCCTGTCGCCGCTCCCGATGAAGGCCACGCCACTGTTATAACTCCTACCGACGATGGTGCGTCGACGACAGAAAACGTCGTTGTCGGTGATGGTCCACCAGTAGGCCGGGAGAGTTTGGCTGCGATACGCGATCGTGTGCGAGAAATGCTCACCCGACAACTCGCCCTCGTCGACGATCTCGACATTGACGCGTCTGACGCGCCTGTGGATTCCCCGCCTTCTTAAGAGTTTCGGGCGATCCCGACAGACACGGGTAGATCGGTTTCCACTGTGGCGTAGTCGGCTGGCATATCGCGGCGTTCGACGGCGGTGGCGAGAACCTCCGAGGCGATCGACGCACCATGTTCGGCGAAAGTCGTGTCTATCTCGCTGTCCTGCGAGCTCCACGTCAGCGAGATTCGATCTGAGATGTCGAATCCCAGAGACTTGCGCGTCTCTTGGATTCCTCGGATCAGTTCGCGTGCAAGGCCCGCACGCCGGAGTTCGTCGTCGATGTGAAGATCAATGGCGACCGACTCTTCTGCGTCACTGGCGACCGTCCACCCTTCGCGGGGCGACTCTGTCACGATGATGTCGTCGGCGTAGACGTCTTCACTCTTGCCATCCACCATGAGCGAAAACGAACCACTGGCACGAACGCTGTTCGCCAGGGTGGCGGGCTCGACATCGGTTATTGCCTGAGCGACAACCGGCGTGTGCTTCCCGAAGCGCTTTCCCAGTTCGCGGAAGTTCGGTTTGACCACGACGTCCACCAGCCCGGCTTCCTCCCCGAGGACCTCAACGACGCGCACGTTGAGTTCGTCGGCAACCTCGGCGACAAGTTCGTCGGGGAGTTGGGCCCAGCCAGGTGCGGACACGAGGGCGCGTGAAAGCGGCTGCCGCGTCTTGACGCTGCTTGCGGCGCGGGCCGCTCGTCCGAGTTCGACGACTCTGCGCACGAGTGCCATGTTGTCGCGCAGGTCATCGTTGATGGTCGCGTTCTCCAGCGACGGCCACGACGCCAGGTGCACGGATATCGGTGCCTGATCGTCGGTTGCTCGGAACAGGTCTTGCCACACACGTTCGGCAATAAACGGTGTGTAGGGAGCCAGGCACAAAGTGACGGTGCGGAGAGCCTCGTGGAGAGTGGCCAGTGCGGACTCGTCTCCATCCCAGAAACGTCTGCGCGAGCGGCGTACGTACCAATTGGAGAGATCGTCGATGTAGTCGGCGAGTATCCGGCCGCCGCGTTGGGTATCGAAATTTTCCAGGGCATCGTCCACATCCCGGGCAACCCGTGCTGCTTCCGAGAGCACCCACTGGTCGATGAGGGGGCGCTCCTCGGTCGCCGGCGCTCCCGTCGATGGAGACCATTCCGCGGTTCTTGCATACAGCGATTGGAAGGAAACGGTGTTCCAGTAGGTCAGGAGTGTTCGGCGGACAACATCTGCAATCGCCGTGTGACCGACGCGACGGGCTTGCCACGGAGAGCCGGAGGCCAACATGAACCAGCGCACTGCGTCAGCGCCGTGCGTGTCCATCAGGGGGATGGGTTCGAGCACGTTCCCGAGGTGCTTACTCATCTTGCGGCCGTCTTCGTCCAAGATGTGGCCGAGGCAAACGACGTTCTTGTAGGACGATTCTCCGAAGACAAGAGTCCCGACGGCCATGAGGGAATAGAACCAACCGCGGGTTTGATCGATCGCCTCGCAAATGAAATCGGCGGGGTACTGCTGCGCGAACTCTTCTGCATTCTTGTGCGGGTAACCCAGCGCGGCGAACGGCATGGCGCCGGAGTCGTACCAGCAGTCGATGACCTCCGGCACGCGATTCGCCGTGTTCTCGCACTCGGGACACTGAATCGCGACATCGTCGACGAACGGGCGGTGCGGATCAAGATCGTCGACGTCCTTCCCGGCACGCGACGACAGCTCCTCGAGCGATCCAATGGCGGTGAGGTGTCCCGCTTCGCATCGCCAAATAGGTAACGGCGTTCCCCAATACCTGTTGCGCGACAAGGCCCAGTCCACGTTGTTGGTGAGCCAGTCGCCGTAGCGGCCCCACTTAATGGTCGGCGGGTACCAGTTGGTCTGCTCGTTTTGCGCTAGAAGTGCTTCTTTGACGGCCGTCGTCTTGATGTACCAGGACGGCTGTGCGTAATACAGAAGCGGCGTGTGGCATCGCCAGCAGTGAGGGTAGGAGTGCTCGTAGGGGTTTCGGCGAAAGAGCAGACCCCGCTCATCGAGATCCGCTACGAGTACGTCGTCGGCGATCTTGAAGAACATTCCGCCCACCAGCGGCGTCTCGTCGACGAAGGTCCCGTCTGGATTGATCGGGTTGACGACGGGGAGCCCGTAGCTGCGACAACTCGCGAGGTCATCTGCGCCGAAGGCTGGCGCCTGGTGAACCAGCCCTGTTCCATCGTCTGTCGTGACGTAGTCGGCAAGGATGACGTAGTGGGAGTCGGGGATGTCCACGAGGTCGAAAGGCCGCCGGTATCGGGTGTGCTCGAGGTGCGACCCAGCGAACTCCTCGACGATCTCGACGTCACTGTCGCCGAAGACGTGTGACACGAGCTCCTGTGCGACAACGAGATGTTCATTGTCCGCAGTTTTCACGACCACGTACGTGGCGTCTGGTCGAACGGCGACCGCTGTATTCGACACCAGCGTCCACGGCGTCGTCGTCCACACCAAGAGGGCAGCAGACGGGTAACGCTCCTGGAGGGGTCCGTCGTTGATGGGGAAGCGAACGTAGACCGACGGGTCGACCACCGTTTCGTAGCCTTGGGCGAGCTCGTGGTCGCTCAGCCCGGTCCCGCACCGTGGGCAGTACGGCGCGACGCGGTGGTCTTGCACGAGTAAGCCTGCGTCGAAGATCTCTTTCAACGACCACCAGACGCTTTGGATGTAGTCCCGATCCATGGTCCAGTAAGCGGAGTCGGTGTCCACCCAGAACGCCATCCGCTTGCTCATGTGAGTGAACTCGTCGACGTGGCGGAGAACGGATTCGCGACACCGTTCATTGAATTCGGCGATCCCGTAGTTCTCGATGTCCTGCTTGCCGCTGAAACCGAGTTCCCGCTCGACCGCGAGTTCGACGGGCAATCCGTGGCAGTCCCACCCTGCTTGACGGGGCACGAAGTACCCCTTCATCGTGCGATAGCGAGGAAAGATGTCCTTAAAGACACGTGCTTCCACGTGGTGGGCTCCGGGGGTGCCGTTGGCCGTGGGAGGACCCTCGTAGAAGGTCCACACAGGGCGCCCCTCGGCTTGCGCAAGCGAGCGCTCGAACACCGATTCTTGATCCCACAGATCCAGAATCTGGTGTTCCATGGCCGGCAGATCGATCTGCACGGGCACGGCCTTATACATGGCGCCTCCTGTCCGAACGGGCAGGATAGTCGTGTCGGTCGGCGTGCCGGTGACCCGTGACCGTGAAACCACCCCTACCATTCCTGCACGCAGCAGCGCGTCGGCCTGAGGGAGACGTCCTCGCGGGTGCGGGCGGGCAGCGGAACGGCAACTGAGGAGATCACGATGGCGGCCACGAAGAAGGCTCCCGCCAAGAAGGCGGCTGCGAGGAAGGCAGCCCCCAAGAAGGCTCCCGCCAAGAAGGCGGCCCCCAAGAAGTCGTCCGCGAAGAAGGCTCCCGCCAAGAAGGCAGCCCCCAAGAAGGCGGCTGCGAAGAAGGCAGCCTCCAAGAAGGCAACCGATCCGAAAGTCGCCCCGAAGAAGGCGACGATCAAGAGGGCGGCAAAGAAGCGCCCCGTCGTTCGTGAGGACGAGTCACCGTGGACCGACTCTGAGCTCGCCGAGGTGCGTACCGAACTGCACAGCGAACGCGAGCGACTCCTAGAGGAAATCGCCACGACCGAAGAGGGTCTCGCCGACCTGATTCGCGATTCCGGAGACGGGGCAGGTGACGATCAAGCAGACGCAGGGAGCAAGACCTTCGAGCGGGAGCACGAGATGTCCCTGGCCAACAACGCGCGCGACATGCTGGAGCAGGTCGATCACGCGTTGGCTCGCATCGCGGATGGCTCCTATGGGGTGTGCGAGAACTGTGGCAAGCCGATCGGCAAGTACCGACTTCAGGCCTTCCCTCGAGCCACGTTGTGTCGAACGTGCAAGGAAGCCGAAGAGCGGTTCTAATCACCGGCGGCCGCGGACGTAGGCTGGCGGAATGTTGCAAGGCGCCCACCGATCCGTACTGGCGGTGCTTGCCAGCACCGCCGTGGGCATCGTTCTGATTGATCAGGTGACCAAGGCGTGGGCTGTGGCATATCTCCAGCCGCGCATCGAGGGTGGCGAAGGGCCCATCTACCTCATTGATCCGCTCCTGCGCTTGACGTATGTCGAGAACACGGGAGCGGCGTGGGGGATGGGAGCCGGATACACCTGGATATTCACCATCGTCGCCGTCGTGGTGGGAGTCGTCATCGTTCGGTTCGCGCGGACAATCACCTCCCGCGCGTGGGCCCTGGCACTCGGTGGGCTGCTCGGTGGGTTGCTCGGAAACTTGATCGATCGACTCACGCGACCTCCGGGTCCGGGGCTGGGTTCGGTGGTCGACTTCATCGGTCTTCCAAACTTTCCTGTCTTCAACGTGGCCGATATGGCGATCACGTGTTCGGCGGTGGCGATGATCATTCTGGCGTGGCGCGGCATCCCGTTATCGGAGTCGGAACCGGACGACTCGAGCTCGGGCGACTCCAGCTCGGGCGACTCAAGATCAGAGGAGTCTGCATCGCAAGCGCCGATGTCCACGGATGAGCCGATGCACGAAGACGAGTTACGTCATGACGACACACCCGCGGCCGGGAGCGGCCCATGAGTCGGATTCTCCCGGTGCCTGAGGGGCTTGAGGGGGAAAGGATCGACGTCGCGCTCGCGACGATGCTGGGGTTGTCGCGGGCACGTTCGAGTGCACTCGTGGAAAGCGGTGCCGTCCAGGTCGCAAGCCGTGTGGTCGCCAAGTCACATCGTCTTGCTCCCGGCGAGATGATCGAAATCCGCGAGATGGGCGAGGCGCGCGACGCATCCGACGGCGGCGGATCAGAGGCCGGGCCGTTCGCGGGACCGTCGATGAGTGCACCCTCGGTGGAGATTCCGATTCTGTGGGAGGACAACGACGTTGTCGTGATCGACAAGCCGGCAGGGGTTGCCGCTCATCCGAGCCCGGGTTGGTCGGGGCCCACGGTGACAGATTCCCTGTCCGCCGCCGGGCATGCCCTGGCGACCGCCGGAGCGGCGGAGCGCGAGGGCGTGGTGCACCGGCTCGATGTTGGGACGACGGGGGCGATGGTTGTGGCCAAGAGCGCGGCGGCGTACACCTCGCTCAAGCGGCAGTTCAAGGAGCGGACGGTGGACAAGCAGTACCACGCGGTCGTGCATGGTCTTCTTGATCCGCTGGTGGGGACGATCGATGCCCCCATCGACCGACATCCATCCAAGGACTACAAGTGGGCCGTTGTTGCTGGTGGCCGGGAGAGCGTGACCCATTACGAAACGCTCGAAGCGTGGCCTCGGGCGTCGCTGGTGGAGGTGCATCTCGAAACAGGGCGTACGCATCAGATTCGGGTCCATATGGCAGCGATGCGCCATCCGTGTGTCGGGGATGTGACCTACGGCGCGGATCCGACAGTGGCGAAAGAATTGGGGCTCACGAGACAGTGGTTACACGCGAGACGACTGGGATTTGAGCATCCGCATACGGGGGAGTATGTGTCGTTCGAAAGTCCGTACCCGGTAGATCTCGAGCAGGCTCTGGAGCGGCTGCAGGTCGGCTTGTCGGGCTGAGCGGCAAGCCGGTTCGGGCATAGAGTTGGACGATGTCCCGCTGCCGAGATGAGTCACCCTTCACGGTGACCGGTGGGGGATCGGAATGACGTCGGACGAATTCGTCCATCTTCACGTACACACCGAGTACTCGATGCTTGACGGTGCTGCTCGACTCGACGATCTGATGGCTGAGGCCAGTCGTCTCGGTATGTCGGCCATCGCAATGACCGACCACGGAAACCTTTACGGCGCGTACGACTTCTATACGAAGGCCCGGGGCGCCGGACTCAAGCCGATCATCGGCCTCGAGGGCTACTACGCGCCCCAGGGTCGAGCCGAACGCAAACCTTTTGATTTCGGTGGAGGATTCGACGAGGGAACGCCGGAAGATCCAGGCGCCGGTCGAGGGAAACACAGTTACACCCACATGACGGTGTGGGCGGAATCCACCCTGGGCATGCACAACCTTTTCCGCTTGTCGTCTTTGGCCAGCCTCGAAGGGCAGTACCACAAGCCGCGCTTCGACCGAGAGTTGCTCGATCGGTTCGGTGCTGGGTTGATCGGTACGACCGGGTGCCCCAGCGGGGAGGTCAATCGCTGGCTGCAGGCGGGTCAGTACGAGAAGGCGCGGGCTGCCGCGGCCGATTTTCGCGACATTCTCGGCCCGGAAAACTACTTCTGCGAGGTCATGGACCACGGGCTGGCGATCGAGCGGAGGTTTCGAGAAGACCTCATCCGCATCGCACGGGACTTGAAGTTGCCGTTGGTGGCCACCAATGATCTGCATTACGTGCACGAGTCGGATGCGGATACCCACGAGGTGTTGTTGTGCGTCGGAACGCGGACAACGATGGACGACCCCAAGCGTTTTCGATTTGACGCCCGGGACTTCTACCTGAAGTCCGCTGCCGAGATGCGTTCGGTGTGGTCCGAACTCCCCGAAGCATGTGACAACACATTGCTCATTGCGGAGCGGTGCGAGGTTTCCTTCGACGAGGGAGCCAACCTGATGCCGCAATTTCCCGTGCCCGACGGGTACACAGAAGAGACGTGGTTGCGTGCCGAGGTAGAGCGTGGCCTGGAGGCTCGCTACCAGGGCTCGGTTCCCGACGACGTCCGCCAGCAGTCTGAGTATGAACTCGGCGTCGTCTCTCAAATGGGATTCCCCGGCTACTTCCTGGTGGTTGCTGATCTCGTGCGCTACGCCCGCGAAAACAAGATCCGGGTTGGCCCAGGCCGAGGATCAGCCGCGGGCGCCATGATCGCCTACGCACTGGGCATCACCGAACTCGATCCGATCAAACACGGATTGCTGTTCGAAAGATTCCTGAACCCCGAACGCATCTCGATGCCGGATATCGACATCGATTTCGACGAACGTCGACGCTCGGACATGATCCGCTACGCAACGGAGAAGTACGGCGAGGAGCGAGTCGCTCAAATCGTCACCTATGCCTCCATCAAGGCAAAGGCGGCCATCAAAGACAGTGCGCGCGTTCTTGGATTCCCGTATGCCGTGGGAGAGCGCATCACCAAGGCGATGCCACCGTCGGTCATGGGCAAGGACATTTCCCTCGCTGGCGCCTTCGACGCGACAGATGATCGATATGCGGAAGCAAAGGACTTTCGGTCGCTGTATGAATCTGACGCCGAGGCCCGCCAAATCATTGACACGGCCAAAGGTCTCGAGGGGCTCAAGCGTCAGCCGGGAGTTCACGCTGCCGGCGTGATCCTTTCCCGCGAGGCCCTGATGGATGTCATTCCTGTGTGGCGACGCGAGCAAGACGGCGCGATCATCACGCAATTCGATATGGGTGCCTGCGAGACGCTCGGTCTGTTGAAGATGGATTTCCTCGGTCTTCGCAACCTGACGGTGCTCGAAGATTGCCTCGACAACATTGAAAAGAACACCGGAGACCGGCTGGTACTCGAGGATTTGACGCTGGATGACCCCACCACATACGAGTTGCTGTCACGAGGAGACACACTCGGCGTCTTCCAGCTCGACGGCGGACCCATGCGCTCACTCTTGCGCTCCATGCAACCAGACAGCTTCGAAGATATTTCCGCTGTCCTGGCCCTCTACCGACCCGGACCCATGGGCGCCAATGCACACAATGACTACGCGGATCGAAAGAACGGCCGGAAGCCGGTCGTTCCCATTCACCCGGAACTGGCAGAGCCGTTGTCGGAGATTCTCGGTGACACGTATGGATTGATCGTCTACCAAGAGCAGGTCATGGCCATCGCGCAAGAGTTGGCCGGTTACTCACTTGGCAAAGCTGACCTCTTGCGTCGCGCGATGGGCAAGAAGAAGAAGGAGATCCTGAAGAAGGAGTTCACTCCTTTCCAAGAGGGGATGCGCTCCAAGGGATACAGCGATTCGGCGATCGACACCCTGTGGGAGATCCTGGTCCCGTTCTCGGACTACGCCTTCAACAAGGCCCACACGGCTGGCTATGGCCTGGTGTCCTACTGGACGGCGTTCTTGAAGGCGAATTACCCCGCGGAATACATGGCCGCGCTGCTGACGAGTGTTCAAGACGACAAGGACAAGAGCGCCATCTACCTCGGCGAGTGTCGACGGATGGGCATCAAGGTCTTGCCCCCGGACGTCAATGATTCTGACTCCGCATACACAGCGCGCGGAAGCGACATCCGGTTCGGGCTATCGGCGATTCGCAATGTCGGCGAAGGAGTCGTTCTATCCATCAGTGAGACGCGGCGCTCGCGGGGCCGATTCACCGACTTCCACGACTTCGTGGCGAAGGTCGAGGTGCACGTGTGCAATCGACGCGTCGTCGAGTCCCTCATCAAGGCGGGTGCATTCGACTCTCTGGGCCACACACGCAAAGGCCTCGCAGCGGTCCATGAACTGGTCATCGACTCTGCGGTTGATATCAAGAGAGCAGAAGCAGCCGGCCAGTACGACTTATTCGGAGGTCTCGCGGGGGAAGGGGAGACGACCGGGCTCGCGGAACAGACCCCCGTTCCGGTGGGCGAGTGGGACAAGGCCGTCCTGTTGGCGCACGAGAGAGACATGTTGGGTTTGTACGTGTCGGATCACCCCCTGAATGGTCTCGATCATGCTCTCGCGAACATCTCCGACGTCTCGATCGCATCCCTTATTGCCGATGAATCGTTGGAGTCAACGGTCGTCACCGTTGCGGGTCTGCTGACGAATGTGCAGCGCAAGACCACCAAGAAGGGGTCAGCCTGGGCCATCGCGACGGTGGAGGATCTGGACGGATCCGTCGAAGCCATGGTCTTCCCGCAGACGTACGCGTCCGTGTCCACAACGCTCATCGAAGACTCCATCGTGGCCATCCGAGCGCGCGTGGAGCGAACGGATGAAGACGGCTTGCGGGTCATCGCCATGGACGTGGAATCCCCCGACTTGTCTGAAGCCGAAAGTGGGCCGTTGCGCTTGTCTATCGCGGCGAGTCGATGCGTTCCACCGCTTGTCGAGCGGCTCAAAGAGGTGCTTCGGCAGCACTCGGGCACGACCGAAGTCCACCTGCACTTGACGGGCGGCACGCAAACAACAGTCCTGAGAATCGACGATGCCCTGCGCGTGACGCCCTCGGCCGCTCTGTACGGGGATCTCAAGGCGCTGCTGGGAGCGAACTGTTTGTCGTGACGTGCCGTACGGTTTCACGATGACCTCCCAAGGAGCGCCACCGGATAGCGCCCCCGACGCACCGATCGTCCGGTCTCGGCGCCCCGAGTGGTCGGAATGGTCGCTTGTCATCGCGGGGGTTGTGTCGGGTCTGATGAGCGGCGCTGCCCTGGGCGTGCTCTGGTGGAGATTGGCGCCACGTGCGACCGTGGCGGTACGTCCAGACGGCGCGAGACCCCAGGGATATCAGCCCGAGGAGTACCTCGCTGCAGACGTCTCGTTCGTGGCCCTAGCGCTAGTCGCCGGTATCGTCCTCACCATCGCCCTTGCGGCCATGCGCCGTCGCCACCTCCTCGGAGTTTTGGTGGCCGGACTCTTGGCCAGCGCGGTCGGCACGCTCGCCATGTGGCAAGTGGGAACGCGGCTGGGCTCTGTCGATATCGAAGGTCTCATCGCGACGACCAGCGAGGAATTCATCACCGATGCCCCGCTTGAGGTGACGATGCCCGGTGTCTATCTGGTGTGGTCGATCAGCGCGGCCACCGTGGTGTTGGTGCTCGCTATCGCCGACTGGCTGGTGGCTCGACGGTCACTTCAGGCGGTTTAGTTGCTAGCTGACGTGCTGAGCGCGGCTACCCGTGCACTCGTGGCGGCGATGAGGTCCTGAGGATCCAGAGAGACTTCCAGGCCCCGCCGTCCCGCACTGACATAGACCACAGGGTGCAGGCGAACCTCTTCGTCGATGACGACCGGCAATTCCTGCCGCAGGCCGAGGGGACTGATTGCTCCTGTGACAGATCCACTGACGCGTTCAGCCGACGCGACGTCCGCGAGATGGGCCTTCTTGCCGCCAACGGCGCGCGCGAGAAATTTTGCCGACACCGTTGTCGTTGCCGGGACCAGAGCGAGCACCAAACGAGAATCCACCAACCACACGAGGGACTTGAAGACGGCCTCGGGTGGAACGCCGAGAAGTCGGGCGGCTTCCATGGCGAAGTCCGGATGGTCGCCCCGGGACGAATGGTCGTGATCGAAGGTGTGCACGCCGTGGGGAATGCCCCGTTCAGCCAAGAACCCCAACGCAGGTGTTGCTGCTGCCGAGTGTCCGGACTTGCTCGCCACCTAGTTCTCCGACGGAGTCGAGTTCAGCAAATCGAGTGCTGGGATAGCGCCGAATGCGGAGATCAAGGCGGATTCTGAGGAAAGAACGCCTGTGCCGAGGCGAAGACGTGCGATGGCATCGGGAGCCGCGAGCAGTTTTTGTCGTGTGGACCCATCCACAACGAGGGCGGCGGTAATCAAATAACTCAGGACAGATGGATCGGCAGGTACCTGATCGTCGTCATCGTTGTCATCGGCTTCGTTCAACCGACCGCCCAAAACGGATCGGTACTTGTCGAATGCCTGCATCGCCGCCTGGACGGCCACCATCACGTGCGGATCGTCGGAATCAATCTCTGGCTCCGGGAGGAAGGTCACCGAGGCGCGCACGAGGGGAGCCGATCGATCCACATCTTCGATCCGGAAACGCCTGGATCCGATCGTGACTATGTCGTAGCGGCCATCTTCTCGGCGTTCTGCTTGGCGAATCACTGCGCTCACACCCACTGGGTAGAGCTCAGCATCTTCTGCCGAAGGCTCGCGTGGCGATGCGCCATCATCCGGCCCATCACCGGGGGAGGGCTGCTTCGGCGCCAATGAGTGAGATTCCCGGAAGGCAACAATGCCGAACTCCCGTTCGTCCTCGGGCTTGTCGAGCAGTTCCTCCACCATCAGCCGGTATCGAGGCTCGAATATGTGAAGCGGGAGGACTAACCCGGGCACGAGCGCCGTTGTCAGAGGAAAGAGCGGCAGGGACTCGTCCATTCGTCGAGCGTAGACTCCGTCGGGTGTTGCGTCTCATCGACTTGCGTGATTCCTCGGCCGACCCGCGGTCGGTTGTCCCGCGCGCTGCGATGGATCTGACGGATGCAGGCGATGTGATCCGACCGGTGCTCGACGACGTCCGGGCCAGGGGTGCCGATGCGGTTCTGGATGCGTGTGAACGCTTCGACTCGGTCCGCCCTGACCAATTACGGGTGCCCGCCTCGGTGATCGCCGATGCACTGGCCGGTCTCGATCCGTCGGTGCGGCGGGCACTGGAAGTGTCTATCGAGCGCGCCCGGAGGGTCCATCGAGACCAACGGCGCGTGGATGTGGAAACCGAGGTGGTTCCCGGGGGCACGGTGACCGAGCGTTGGCTTCCGGTCTCTCGCGTGGGCCTGTATGTCCCGGGTGGGCGAGCTGTCTATCCGAGCAGCGTGGTGATGAATGTGGTCCCTGCCCAGGAGGCGGGAGTTCCCTCGCTTGCTGTGGTCAGTCCTCCTCAAAAGGACTGCGATGGGTGGCCCCACCCCACGGTGCTGGCCGCGTGCGCGCTCCTGGGCGTCGAGGAGATCTACGCGGTCGGAGGCGCGCAGGCGGTCGCGATGTTGGCCTACGGCGTTGACCTTCCCGACGGTGACACATGCGAGCCGGTGGATCTGGTGACCGGACCCGGAAACATCTACGTCACGGCCGCCAAGCGAGCGCTGCAAGGAATCATCGGGATCGACTCCGAGGCTGGACCCACCGAGGTGGCCATCCTGGCCGACGACTCAGCGGACGCCCGGTACGTGGCCGCAGACCTCATCAGTCAGGCTGAGCACGATGTGATCGCCGCGGCCGTCCTCGTTACCTCGAGTGAGCGCCTGGCCAACGAGGTCGAGCGGGAAGTTGCGGCGCAGGTGGCCAGCACCAAGCATGTCGAGCGCATCACTGAAGCTCTGACCGGAGTGCAGAGCGCCATCATTTTGGTTCGAGACGTCGACCAGGGTGTGGCAGTCGTCGATGCGTACGCCGCTGAGCATCTGGAAATCCACACCAACGAGCCTCGCCAGGTCGCCATGCGGGTGCGCAACGCCGGCGCGATATTTGTTGGCCCGTGGGCGCCTGTGTCGCTCGGCGACTATTGCGCTGGGTCCAATCACGTGCTTCCGACCATGGGCGCTGCGCGCCACTCTTCGGGTCTATCCGTGCAAACGTTCCTGCGCGGTATCCACGTCATCGAGTACGACCGCACGTCACTGGCCGACGTTGCCGACGACGTCGTCGCCCTGGCGCAGGCCGAAGACCTGCCGGGTCACGGAGACGCCGTGACCATTCGTTTCCACGACGCCGACGATGGGTGAGTTTCAGCCGCCCGTTCGGGAGGATTTGCGGGGCCTGACGCCCTACGGAGCGCCACAACTCGATGTGGATGTTCGACTGAACGTCAACGAGAACCCTTTCGCGCCCTCGCCGGAGTTGGCCAGGGCGCTGGGCGCGTCCGTCACGGACGTCGCACGGACGTTGAACCGGTATCCCGATCGAGAGTGCCGTGCGTTGCGGCAGGCCCTCGCCGACTATCTGTCTCAGGAGTCGAGCGCGGAGTGCGGCGTGGAGTCCATCTGGGTGGCCAACGGATCAAACGAAGTGATGTCCCACATCATGGCCGCTTTCGGAGGACCCGGGCGAGCAGCGCTCTCCTTTCCTCCCACGTACTCCATGTATCCGGAATACGCGCGAGAGTCCTTCACCACGATGGTGTCCGTCCCACGGACGGCCGATTTCGGAATCGACATGGCAGCCAGCATTGCCGCCATCTCGGGCCATCGACCCTCGGTCGTGCTCCTGGCGTCACCCAACAATCCCACGGGAACCGCAGTGAGCGCGGATGACATTGCTGTTCTCGCACGAGCGACGGCAGATACGGGGGGAATGCTCGTGGTTGATGAGGCCTACGCGGAGTTCCGTCGACCGGGTCAGCCGAGCTCCGTGGCCAGCCTTGCCAATCATCCGAACATGATCGTGACCAGGACGATGAGCAAGGCGTTCGCGATGGCGGGCGCCCGTGTGGGATACGCGGCAGCCCACCCGAGCGTCATCGACGCGTTGCGCGTGGTTCGACTCCCGTACCACCTCTCGGCCGTCACCCAGTCGGTCGCGTGCACTGCGTTGACTTTCGTCGAGGAATTGCAGTCGAATCTGCAGCTTCTTCGCGACGAACGGGATCGAATGCGCCGAGACCTGGAGTCTCGAGGATTCGTGGTGGCCGACAGTGACGCCAACTTCTGTTTCTTCGGCCGATTCCGCGATCGGCGACGCGTGTGGGAGGGACTCGTCGATCGAGGTGTCCTGATCCGAGAAACCGGCCCCGACCAGTGGTTGCGGGTCTCCGTAGGAACACCGCAGGAGAACGCTAGATTTATCGAGGCCTTGGATGAGGTTGTGGTGGACAGTGACCTGATGTCTGACGGAGATGGTGGATCGACATGAGTAGGCAGGCCCGCGTCGAGAGATCGACGAAGGAGAGCGAGGTTCTCGTCGAGGTAGAACTCGACGGAACCGGAGTGAGCTCCATCGAGACAGGCGTCCCCTTCTTCGACCACATGCTCGCGCAACTCGCCAAACACGGTGGCCTCGATCTCACCGTGCGGACCAAGGGCGACCTCGAGGTGGATGCACACCACACCGTCGAAGACACGTCCTTGGCCCTCGGCCAAGCGCTCAACGAGGCTCTCGGTGACAGGGCGGGCCTACGCCGGTACGGAGATGCGTTGGTGCCCTTGGACGAATGCCTCGTGCAGTCTGCTGTCGATTTGTCGGGCCGCCCCTACCTCGTGCACGAGGAACCCGATCTGGTCGAACTCATCGGCTCCTACGACACCACCCTGACCCGTCACATTTGGGAATCGATCGTGGCGACCAGCCAGATAACGCTGCACGTCAAGGTCCTCAGCGGGCGTAACGCTCACCACGTCGTGGAAGCGCAATTCAAATCGGTTGCTCGTTCCCTGCGCGATGCAGTGGCGTTCGACTCACGGGTCGTGGGTGTCCCCTCGACCAAGGGCACGCTTACGGCGTCCTGACCGACACCCGGACACTTCTTCTTCCGATGAATGCACCTCGACGATGAGCACATCGTCGAGGCCGTCCGTCGTGGTGCTGGACTACGGCAGTGGAAATCTGCGCTCGGTTCAACGCGCCCTCGAGCGGGTCGGCGCGAACGTCGAGATAACCAGCGACGCTACTTCGGCTGCGTCGTGCGACGCGTTGGTCGTTCCAGGAGTTGGTGCGTACGCGTCCTGCATGGCGGGGCTCACTGCTGTCCGCGGAGAGTCCATCATCGACGCCCGACTCGCGGGGGGACGACCGGTCCTCGGAATCTGCGTGGGTCTGCAAATCCTGTTCTCCGCGGGAGTCGAACACGGCACGCGCACCGCCGGTCTCGGACAATGGCCCGGGACGGTGGAGCGCCTCTCGGCGCCGGTACTCCCGCACATGGGCTGGAACACCATTGACGTCGGTGAGGGGTCCACTCTCTTCACCGGCGTGGAGTCTGAGCGCTTCTACTTCGTTCATTCATACGGGGTTGTCTCCTGGGACTTTTCCGACGATCCTCGCTCGGTGATGAAGCCACCCGTGGCTTCCTGGTGCACGTACACCGATCGCTTCGTCGCAGCAGTAGAAAACGGTCCTCTCGTTGCGACGCAATTCCACCCGGAGAAGTCCGGGGATGCCGGTGCCTACATTCTGGAGAATTGGCTTACCTCCCTTCGTTGATCACCGACGGTGACACGTCCGCGACGGTGACAAGAGATAAAAGCATGCGATCGCTCGTTGTCTGGGTGACCTAGGCTTGCGTTGTGACTCACGCCGAAAAGCCCGCACCCGCTCTCCAACTGCTCCCGGCTGTCGACGTTGCCGATAGTCAAGCCGTACGGCTGGTTCAAGGAAAGGCTGGATCGGAGACCGTCTACGGACGCCCCATCGACGCGGCGCGGTCGTGGGTCGAACAGGGAGCCGAGTGGATCCACCTGGTCGATTTGGACGCCGCTTTCTCGCGCGGATCCAATGCCACCACCATCGGGGAGGTGGTCAACGAACTCAAAGGTCAGGTACGGATAGAGCTGTCCGGGGGAATCCGCGACGATGCGTCGCTTGCGGCGGCGCTGGCAACGGGGTGCACCCGGGTGAATCTTGGAACCGCAGCGCTCGAGAATCCTGATTGGACGGAACAGGTGATCGCTGAGCACGGTGATCGGATAGCCGTCGGACTCGATGTTCGCGGACACACGTTGGCCGCGCGAGGGTGGACGACCGAAGGCGGAAATCTGTGGGAGACGTTGGGTCGTCTGGATGCGGCAGGGTGCTCCCGATACGTCGTCACCGATGTTCATAAGGACGGGACGATGAAGGGTCCCAACATCCACCTTCTGCGCGACGTGTGCTCGGCCACCGACGCCGCAATCGTGGCGTCCGGGGGGATCAGTCGCCTCGAAGACCTCCACACGCTCGCGGACATGACCGGGCAGGGCATCGAGGGTGCGATCATCGGGCGCGCGCTGTATGAGGGAGCCTTCACGCTGGCGGAAGCCATCGCCGCGGTGGAAGCTCGCTACGACCCGTACGAGTGGGGGCCACCCCGACCATGAGTCTGGCCGTTCGGGTGATTCCTTGCCTCGACGTCGATGCCGGTCGGGTCGTGAAGGGAGTCAACTTCGTCGACCTGCGCGATGCAGGAGATCCGGTCGAGCTTGCCGCTGCCTACGGAGACCAAGGCGCCGACGAGCTCGTCTTCTTGGACATCACGGCGTCATCGGCGAGCCGGGAAACGACGTACGACGTTGTTCAGCGCACCGCCGAGAGCGTCTTCATTCCGCTCACTGTCGGTGGTGGTGTCCGAACGGTCGAGGACTTCGATCGTCTCTTGCGCGCGGGGGCGGACAAGGTTGGCGTCAATACGGCCGCGATCGCCGATCCGTCGTTGATCACCAAGGCAAGCGAGCGCTTCGGTTCGCAGTGCGTTGTTCTCAGCGTTGATGCGCGGCGATGTGTCGGCGACGTCACGACCCCAAGTGGATTCGAAGTGACTACCCACGGTGGTCGGCGTGGCACAGGAGTGGACGCGATCGCATGGGCCGACGAGGCGGCGCAGCGCGGTGCAGGTGAGATCTTGCTGAATTCGATGGACGCGGACGGGACAACCCAGGGATTCGACACCGAACTCATCGAGCTCGTCAGACGCCACGTCGACGTTCCCCTGATTGCGAGCGGTGGGGCGGGGGTCGTCGATGATTTCCCTCGTGCGGTGGAGGCGGGAGCCGATGCTGTGCTGGCGGCCAGCGTTTTTCACTTCGGTCATCTCACGATCCCCGACGTGAAGTCGGCACTCGATAACGCAGGGCTGCCGGTCCGTCGGCACAATGTCTCCTATGGGTGACGACGCAGAAGACCTCTTGGCCCTGTCTGTCGACGAGGTTCTCGCCCGTGTGCGATTCGATTCAGCGGGTCTCGTACCCGCCATTGCCCAAGACTCCACGTCGCGGCAGGTCCTGATGCTTGCGTGGATGAATGAAGAAGCCTTGCGCGCGACCATGACGACGCGACGCGCCACGTACTTCTCCCGCAGTCGACAGGAGCTGTGGGTGAAGGGCGAGACGTCGGGAAACTCGCAGCAGGTGATGCAGTTGCGCCTCGATTGCGACGGTGATGCCGTTCTTTTGCTGGTTGAACAGCAAGGGCCGGCGTGCCACACGGGTGAGCAGAGTTGCTTCGATGTCGGCGGTACCGATGTTCGGTAAGAGCGAGCCGAACCTCGAGGACTTTCGAGAGCGCGCGACATCCCATCGGGTTATCCCCGTGTCGAGAACGCTCCTAGCCGATGGATTGACGGCCATCGGACTCTTCGAAACCCTCTGCACAGACCGCGCTGGCACTTTCCTTCTCGAATCAGCTGAGGCTGGTCGTTCGTGGTCTCGCTATTCCTTCGTCGGAGTTCGCGCGGCCGCAATGTTGACCGAGCAAGGTGGACAAGCGCATTGGTTGGGAAAGGTGCCGGTGGGTCTGCCCAGCACCGGTGACGCATGGTCAGTTCTTCGCGACTCCGTGACAATTCTGAACAGTTCGGGCAACTCGAATGGCCCGGATAGCCCGGACTCCCATGGGCAGCACAACGAGAGCGGCCCTCGATTCACGTCTGGTTTTGTCGGCTGCCTCGCTTATGACGCAGTGCGCTTGTTCGAGAAGTTGCCCGACGACAACCCGTCTGAGGTGGATATTCCGGATCTGGCCTTTCTGCTGGCCACTGACCTTGCGGTCCTCGATCACTTTCGAGGCACGGTGACCCTCATCGCTGCGGCGATCAACTTCGATGCCACCGACGAGCGAGTGGACGAGGCCTGGCACGACGCGATTTCTCGGCTCGATGCGATGCAAGCCGCCCTTGCCAATCCCGTCGGAGTGAATGTCTCCCAGGTGGCATCGGTGCCAACAGCAGGCACACGAAGCCCTCGATCTCACACCACGAACGAGGAGTATCGGGAGGCCGTCGACAGAGCCCAGAAATACATTCGACAGGGAGATGCTTTTCAGATAGTTCTCTCGCAGCGCTACTCGACTCCGATAACGGCTCGCGCCCTTGACGTCTACCGAGTCCTTCGCTCTTCGAATCCGAGCCCCTACATGTATCTCATTCGGATGCCCAGGGAGTCGACCGAGGATGGTGGCGGGCAGATGAGCGACAGCAGTGCCTTCGATGTGGTCGGGTCGTCTCCCGAGGCGCTCGTCACCGTGGAGGATCGCCAGTGCACCGTGCATCCGATCGCCGGTACCCGCCAGCGTGGACGAGACGCACAGGAAGATCGTGCGTTAGCGCTCGACCTTCTCGCGGATCACAAAGAGCGCGCGGAGCACGTCATGCTCGTTGATCTCGCGCGAAACGATCTCGGTCGCGTGTGTGAACCGGGGTCGGTGGACGTGACCGAGTTCATGGAGATCGAGCGCTATTCGCACGTCATGCACATCGTTTCGTCCGTCGTTGGTCGATTGAACGACGATTCGTCTGCCCTTGACGCGCTGCGAGCAACGTTTCCTGCCGGCACGCTCAGTGGTGCACCCAAAGTCAGGGCGATGGAGATCATCGACGAACTAGAGCCGGATCGGCGTGGCCTGTATGGCGGCGTGGTCGGCTATGTGGATTTTCGCGGGAACCTGGATATGGCAATCGCGATTCGAACGGCTGTGATTCAAGACGGAGTGGCGCACGTTCAGGCGGGCGCCGGGATCGTTGCTGATTCTGATCCTGAATCAGAAGCCCAGGAATGCGTGAACAAGGCGGGTGCGGTGCTCGCGGCGCTGGATGTCGCGCAATCGCTGGCGCCGGTCGACGGGCCCGGCGAAAGTGCTGGGGACTAGGTGGCCTCGACGGTTCGCCCCTTTCTTGCCGATAGGCGCGGCTACATCGTGGGGTTGAGTTCGATGCTGGTGGGGTCCGCGCTGGCGTGGTGGTCGGCTTCTGCGACGTGGGTTCTGGTGGAAAGGTCTTTGTTGGGAGATTCCACGTCCTCAGAGATGACCGATGTCCAAGCCGTGGGTCTCCTTGCTGTGTCCGGTGGCAGTGTCGTCTCGATTGCAGCTGCGGCGCCGATCATCGGTTTCGCCGGCTTGGCGGGCGTCATCGGATCGCGTGGGTGGCTACGACGCGTCGTTGGCGTGGTTGTCGCAATTGCGGGGATCGCGCTGTGTGTATCAGCCGTGCGCTTCCTGTCATCGATGGCGGTCGGCTCGCCGATCCCCGGGGGAGTCGGTGGAAGTGGCGATCAGAACGTGGTGACAGTTTCAACGGCGTGGCCGGTCGTTGCCATCGTTGCGGGTCTGCTGTTGCTTGCGGGCGGACTGCTCACCACCGCCGTCGGTCACCAATGGCCGACCCTTGGTGCGGGCTATGAGCGAAAGAGTGCCCAACCGCGCGATGCGTGGGAGGCACTCGACGCTGGATTGGATCCGACGGTGGACGAAGACGGCGACCTAGGCAGCGATACCGACATCAGCACCGCGAAACGGCCGGAGCCTGAACCCGAGCGATGAGTAGGAGTGATTGGATACCGACATGAGTTCTTCCGCATCGATGAGCCCTGGTCCGTCGTCTCCCGGATCGGGGGATGGCATCGCGCCCGATCATGATTCGCACGGGTCGACGCCGGCTGCGTGGACGGCCGTCGTCATCGTCACGGTCGCGTTCACCCTCGGCACCCTGGCGATCATTCTGGGTAACTGGCCGTTGTTCTGGGTCAGCGTTGGCCTGGTTGTCCTCGGCGCCATCGTCGGAAAGGTCATGCAGGCCGTAGGTCTCGGGAAGCACGGCAAGACCGGGAAACCTGCGAAACCTGCGAATCAGTAGTCCATCTGCTGCTATCCGCGCATCTTCACTGTTCTCGAACCTTCTGGGTACCTTTTCGTAACCGGCGGCACCGCGAAATCGCGTGTCCGTCTGACACCCTTAGGACATGACCGACCGTGGGCTGATTCTCGTCGTCGAAGATGAGAAACCGATATCGGACCTCCTTCGCCTCTACCTGACCCGTGAGGGGTTCGGCGTGCATGCCGAATTCGACGGTGTCGGCGGACTAACGGCTGCCCGCACTCGGCATCCGGTTGCGATCGTGCTCGACGTGGGCCTGCCCGGTATGGATGGAACCGAGGTCTGTCGTCAGTTGCGCGCCGAAGACAACTGGGTGCCGGTCATCTTCTGCACCGCACGAGACGATGAAGTCGATCGCGTACTTGGTTTGGAACTGGGGGCGGACGACTACGTGACCAAGCCCTTCAGCCCCCGGGAGATGGTTGCGCGCGTCAAGTCTCTCGTGCGCCGTTCGCGGGTGAGCCGGAGTTCGAGTGAACCCGTATCGGTCGGAGCCGTATCGATGGACACGACCCGTCGCCGGGTATGGGTCCGTGACGAGCCCGTCGACTTGACTGCGACGGAATTCGATCTGCTCGCGCATCTGGTTTCCGAGCCTGGTCGGGTGTTTAGCCGAGATCAACTGCTCGCGGAAGTGTGGGGGTACGCGTCCGTAGTGGGCAGCCGCACCGTCGACGTACACGTGGCCCAACTGCGGGCCAAACTCGGCGATGACAGTCCGATCCGAACGGTGCGCGGCGTGGGCTACTCCGCGGAAGTGTCCGGCGATGAGTGAAGAGTCGGCTACGACGTCTTCCCGGCAGACTCTGCAGCCCCGCAAGCGGTGGGGGATCGTCACGCAAACAGTTCTGTTGATCGCATCGATCGCGACCATTGCTGTTGTCGTTGCCGGTGTCGCGGTGGCGCCGTTCGTTCGCAGCGCGGCCGTGGCAGAAGCGTCCGGAGCACTCGAGCGACTTGCGGATCTGACCGCCGCGTACGTGGAGCGATCCGATGGCCGCCGGCCACCGGATCGACTCATCGCACGACCTCTGGAGCGGATCTTGCGTCGGGAGGGCGTCACCGGATACCTGGTCTCTCGCGAGGGCGGTCTTCCGCCTGCGTTGCAAGGGTCGGGGATCAGCGATGACGAATTCG
>RGQW01000041.1 GCA_010029945.1 Actinomycetota bacterium
TCGGGGATTCTGGCTGGACAGTGGTGGGTCTCGACGTTTGCGGGCCTCGCCATCCTGCTGTGGGCGCTGGCTTTCAACCTCGTGGGCGACGGCCTGAGAGATGTTCTCGATCCAAAGACGGAAGGGCGCTGATATGGCTCACGATGCGCTGCTTCGCGTGGAAGGTCTGAGCGTCGACTTCCAAACGTCGCGAGGCCTTGCCCGCGCCGTTGATGATGTCTCCTTCTCCATTAAACGTGGCGAGACTCTGGCTCTTGCAGGAGAGACGGGATGTGGCAAGAGCGTGACCGCTCGATCCATTCTCCGGCTGGTTCCCCAGCCACCGGGGATCTACTCGGCAGGCTCGATCTACTTCCAAGGGATCGAAGAAAGCGAGCCGTTGGACGTTCTCGAAGCATCGGAGCAGCAGGTGCGTGCGCTGCGCGGGGATCGAATTGCGATGGTGTTCCAGGACCCGTCCAAGGCGCTGAATCCTGCGCTAACTATCGGGCGGCAACTGGGCGAAGTTTTCGCTGAACACCGAGAAGCATCCGTATTCGAGAGTGCAGGTCTCGGCACCCGTAGTCGCGGTGCATCTCGTTATCTCCGGCACCGTGGTGGCCTGGTGCGACGCACGGCGTACAGGTTCACTCACCCGTCAGCGACTAAACGTCTGACCGACGCTCTGGACGAACGGGTACTGCAGGCGCTTGCTGAGACGGGCGTACCTAATCCAAGAAAAGTGATGACGTCCTACCCGCACGAGCTCTCCGGTGGAATGAAACAACGCGTCATGATTGCCCAGGCGCTTGCGTGTGATCCGGATCTGCTCATCGCGGATGAACCTACGACTGCCCTCGATGTGACCATTCAAGCTCGAATCCTCGATCTTCTGTCGGAATTGCAGGAACGCAAGGGCACTGCGATCTTGTACATCACCCACGATCTCTCGCTCGTCCGACAAATAGCCGATCGACTGGCGGTGATGTACGCAGGGCGTATCGCGGAGATTGGCGACTGTCGGGATCTCCTCAGCACTCCCTTGCATCCGTACACCCAAGGGCTCATGAACGCGATCCCGCGAGCTGAAACGAAACGGGGAGAGTTGGCAGCCATTCCCGGAACGGTCCCGGTATTGATTGACGCGCCACGTCAGTGCCACTTCGTGAGTAGGTGTTCGTGGGCGGGGGAGGCCTGCACGACGCACATACCCCGAGAGTCACATCCTCTGCCCGATCGCCAGGTTTCTTGTCTTCGCTTTGAATCGGCAGCGGCCGTTGGGGCAGCGCCGGGCGACATGCCTGAGCAGTATGCGAGTGCGGAGGTGACCACATGACAATCAGCGACGACGTGCAAGTCCCAGGAGCCGTCGCCAGTCGACGAAGCCTCATTACGTTGCGGGATGTTGCCGTGCACTATCCGGTCAAAGAGGGTGTTCTGCAAAGAGTGACCTCGCATGTGAAAGCCGTCGACGGTGTATCGCTGACAATCCCCCGAGGTTCGACGGTGGGTCTTGTTGGTGAATCTGGGTGTGGGAAGACAACGCTGGGCAAGGTGATCGCGGGCTTGGAAAGCCCGACCTCAGGTGATTTGTGGTTTGATCTCGATCCCTCTGACGCAGAGAATGTCGATCGCCTGCGCAACCGGGACCCGAAATCGATGTCTGGTGAAGACAGAGAGACATGGCAACGGCTCCAAGGGCAACATCGGCTCGGTTCCATGTCTCGGGAGTTCCAGGGGCGCTATCGTCGGAATTGTCAGGTCGTGTTTCAGGATGCCTTTTCATCACTGAACCCTCGGCAACTGGTTCGTGACATTGTCGGTCGCCCGCTCCGGGTGTATAACGAAGCCTCGGGGGAGAATCTCAATCAGCAGGTTCTCGAGTTGCTCGAGCGAGTCGGTCTTGGCCCACAGCACCTGCTTCGTTACCCGCACCAGTTCTCCGGGGGTCAGCGGCAGCGCATTTCTATCGCCCGTGCTCTTGCGTTGAATCCGGAATTCATCATCTTGGATGAGCCGACGAGTGCTCTCGACGTTTCCGTGCAGGCGCAGATTTTGAATCTGCTCGTCTCGCTCCAGCGCGAATTCGAGTTGACGTATCTCTTCATTACTCACGACCTTGGCGTGGTCGAACACATGTCGGACGAGATCGCCGTCATGTACCTGGGGAGGCTGGTGGAACAAGGTCCAACACGAGAGGTTTTCGATAATCCATTCCATCCCTACACCGAGGTGTTGCGCGACTCCAATCCGTCGCTGACCGGAGACTCCGTTGCGGATGGCCATCGACGACTAACGGGGTCTGTGCCCAACCCCATTGATCCACCAACGGGGTGCCGGCTTCACCCGCGGTGTCCAGTCGCAGTGAGCACGTGCGGTTGGCGTGTGGACGATGTTCTCGAACAGCTCGAAGTATCGTCTCCTGCTTCCTTCGAGGGAATCGAGGCAGTGGAGCGCTCGAGTGAATTCAGCGCGGTTATTCGCTTGACGGATGATGATGCCTCGCGGGCCATGGCACACGAAGTGACCGACCTCCGGGGCGCCCTGGGGAATGTCGAGGTTGATGTTCGCCGGGATGGCAAGGAGTTGAGAGTGGACTTACCGGAGGTTGACGACATCACCCTCGAGGTAATCGAACCCGGACGAATGAGTGCGTGCGTGCATGCCCAGTCGGGAAATTGGTGGAACAAGTAGGCGTTGAACTGCGCCGCTAACGGAAAGAAGGTACGAATGATGGTAGGTCAAAGAGGCGGCGGTGCCTGGCGCCGATCGCTCGGAGTGATGGCGGGAAGTGCAGCCGTCGCGATGGTTGTGGCCGCATGTGGTGGATCCTCTGATTCCCAGGAGACGGAATCAGGGGGAGACGACAGCGCTGCCACGAGTGAGATCCGTAACGCTGGTGTCATTGTTCATGCCCAGAACGGTGAACCTGCCACCTTGGATCCGGCCCGTGCGGAGCAGGGTGAAAAGGGTGAGGCGTTCATCGACAATGTCTACGAACGACTTCTCGAAGTTGGTCCCGATGGCCCCGACCTTCTACCGAGCCTGGCGACCGAGGTTCCCACCCAGGAGAACGGTTTGGTGAGCGACGACCGTCTCACCTACAAGTTCCCACTTCGGGAGGGCGTCACGTTCCACGATGGCTCAGACTTTACAGCGGAGGATGTCGTCTACTCCTGGGAACGGGCCATGACGATGAATCTTCCCGAAGGTCAGGCAGCGGCCCTCGTGGACTCGGTCGAATCCATGACTGCTGTGGATGACTACACGTTCGAGGTAACGCTCATTGAACCGGACGCATCATTCCTGTACTCGGTCGTGAACAACCCGGTTGCCTCAATCGTCAGCTCGGAGTCCGTTGAGGCCAACGGCGGTGTGGAAGCTGACACCCCGAACGAGTGGATGGACACCAACATGGTGGGTACCGGTCCGTACACGTTCGGCGAGTGGAAGCGCGGCGAGTCGCTCACGATGGATGTGAATGACGACTACTGGGGAGACCCCGCGCGCGCTGGCGTCCGCTGGGACATCACTCCGGAGGAGAGCTCTCGCGTTCTTGCTCTGCAGGCTGGTGACGCGGACATCATTGACATTTCACCTTCCAATGTGAGCGATGTTCGAGAGAACGAGGGAATCGCGATCTTCGAAGGCGGTCTTCTGTTGGAGCCCATTCACCTCGGGTTCAATATGCGCTCCGACGACCTGCCTTCGAGTGACACGATCCCCTCGGACTTCTTCGCCGATAAGAAGATCCGTCAAGCGTTCAACTACGCGTTTGACTACGACACGTACATCAACTCTTTCCTTGATGGATATGGAGCGCGCTACACCGCCTACATCCCACAGGGTGTGTTTGGGTACGACGAGAACGCCCCGATCTACGAATATGACCCCGAGAAGGCAACGGAACTCCTGGAGCAGACCGAATACTGGGATTCCGGCTTCGAGGTGTCGGTACTCGTTCAGTCTGGTGAGCCGGAGTTTGAGGGCGTGGCGTTGTTGATGAAGGACGGAATTGAGAAACTGAATCCGAAGTTCAAGGTCAACGTCGTCAATCAGGCGGAAACGCAGTTTGACGAAAACCTCGGTGCAGATCCCGTTCCGTTCGCTCTGTGGGTGAAGAACGCCGATCCAGGTGCGGATCCGCATCAGTTCTTCGATCCACACCAGCATCCGGATGGTGACTGGGGTAGCAAACACGGCATGCGGGATGCCTACGAGGACCCGGATCGCATCGCCGAACTGATCGACGCTGGAAAGGGAACCGTCGATCCCGAGGAGCGGCAAGCCATCTACTCGGAACTGCAGCAGCTGCTGTACGAAGATCCGATGTGGGTGTACGCCGCGCAAGAAGGCCTGGCATTCCCGTACCGCACGTGGCTGCAGGACTTCACCGTCAACCCGCTGTGGCGAGGACCCCAGTACAAGTACTTCGGTAAGGAGTAATCAGCGGGAGTTGAGAGGCGGGGTCCACCATCGGTGGACCCCGCCTCTGCATTCGGCCACCGAGACCAGCATGAGTGAATACAATCGATTGCATGACACAGACGCTGGAAGCCGACATCGTCGTTGCGGGTGCGGGGCATAACGCCCTGATCACCGCGGCGTACCTTGCACGGGCGGGCAAGAGCGTCCTCGTTGTTGACACCCGACCAATTCCTGGCGGTGGGGTGGCGACCGAGGAATATTTGCCGGGGTTCTTCATGGACTCGTGCTCCACCGGGCACACCATCATCCAGTTCAATCCCGTTATCAGAGATGACACCCTTGGGTTGGTCTCGAAGTACGGACTCGAGTACGTCGACCCGGATCCCGTCGCTCGCGTCGCGATGCCCGATGGGGAGCAGGTCGCGATGTACGTCGATCCCGAGAAGACCCACGCGGAGTTTGCTCGCTTCAGTCAACGTGACGCCGATTACTACCTCGACTTCCTTCAGGATTGGGAGCGCGCGAAGGTGGCCTTCGGCAAGGCCAACAACACTCCGATCGGTTGGGGCCCGCCGCTAGATGCCCTCCTCGATGAATTGCCCAATGGGGGAGTGTGGCGTCGTCGTCGAGCAATGAGTGCTGTTGACGTGATCATGCACGAGTTCACCGAGGAACACATTCAGGCATTTCTGCTGTGGGAGGCATGCCAGACATTCGGCTCAGTCGACTTGCCGGGGTCAGGCGTCCTGCCGTACTCAATCATGGGTGGGCGTCAGCAACGAAGTTGGACTATCCCGGTGGGCGGATCAGGAAAACTTACGGATGCGCTCGTGTCGGTGATCACAGAGCACGGTGGAGAGATCCATTGCGACACCACTGTGCAGAGACTTCTGCTTGAGGGTGATCGGTGCGTGGGCATCGAAGACACTCAAGGCCGTCAGTTCCTCGCAAAGGATGCCGTGTTGTCCACGATTCATGTCAAACATCTCATCGATATGGCACCCGCTGATGCCTGGGGTGATTCCTTCACCTACGGGGTGGAGACGTATGACATAGGCATTCCACTGTTCGCCGCTTTCCTGGTGATGGATCAGGTGCCGACCTTTGCCGGCAAGAAGCCGGAAGACACGGCGGTCAGCAGTGGTTTGGCCCTGTGGCCGCATGAGGTTGTGTCACAAGTACGGGCAATTCGCGATCGACAGCCTGTGGAGGGATCAGCATGGACGCTGGTCGCAACACCGAGCATCGTGGATCCCTCGCGTGCCCCGGCCGGCAAGCAGACCGTGAAGATATTGGTGCCCGCATCTCATGTCGCCCCGTACGGATACGACAACTGGGATGACGCGAAAGAACGTCACGCCGACGCGATGGTCGAGTACGTGTCGACAGCGGTACCGAACGTCACGGCGGAACATATCGAGGCGCGCATCGCGAAGAGCCCTGTCGACATCGAGCGGTGGAATCCACACATGATCAATGGGTGCGCCCATGGTGGAGACAAGGGAGTGCCCTACAGCGGACCGCTTCGTCCCGCTGCAGGCTGGGCGTCCCACACCATGCCGATCCCGGGTCTGTATCAAACTGGGGGAACCACCCACCCTGGTGGATCGATCACCGGCTCCCCGGGTCGTAACGCTGCCATGGTGATGATGCGGGATCTAGGACTGGAGTTCCCGGGCTAGGTGTTCAGTCATCCATCGCTGCGACGATGGCGTCGGCAGTGATGGGTAGATCCCGGACGCGGATGCCCAGCGCGTTCGTGATGGCATTACCGAGGGCCGCTGCGGTTGGCCCCATGGATGCTTCCCCGGCGCCAAGCCACTTCTCCCGAGGTTGGTCGATGAGAAACACATGCACAGGAGGTGTGTCGACAAAGCGGACGATGGGGTAGTCCTCCCACGTATTACTGCTCACCGCACCGGCATCGAATCGAACTCGCTCGCGCAACGTCCAACTCATCGCTTGTATCGCGCCACCCTCGATCTGGTTCTCCACCCCGTCCGGGTTGATCACCCGACCGCAGTCCACGGCGATCCACAAGCCGGTGACGCGGACTTCCTCGACGGCCTCGACTTCGGCGACGACAGCGCACCATGCGCCGAGACCCTTGTAGCGAGCAAATCCGATTCCGCGACCCCGATCAGTGGGGGTACTCGATCCCCAATCCGCAGCGGTTGCAGCAGATTCCACCACGGCACGAGCTCGCGGTTCCGAGAGGTGACGCAGTCGGTAATTCACCGGATCCATGTCGAATTGGCGCGCCAGGTCGTCTATATGCGATTCGATGGCGAAGACGTTCATATGGGCACCGAGCGACCGCAAAGCAGACGCCCTCACCGGCATCTCGAGTGCTCGGTGGGCAACCGCTCGGATAGCGGGGATGTCATACCCGGGAATCGCGTTCCGGCCGATCCCGGCACCCGCAGCGGGGGGCGGGTCCTCTGACGCAGGAATGGCAGGAGAGCGAGTCAATTCGGAATACCCGAGAAGAGACGGCGTTGGCAAGGTGTTGGGTCGAGACGAGTGTCCATTGCCGTAGCCATCCCAGGACCAGTCGGTGATCAGCCCAGATTCATCGGTGGTGCTGGAAATGCGTACCACCATCGCCGGACCGAACGGCCCCCAGCCGAGCTCGTCCTCTCGCGACCACGTGACGTGCACGGGGAGACCTGGCACGGCGCGAGCCAATTGCGCGGCATCGAAGGCGACATCGTCGGCAGGATTGTGTCCGTAGCAACCAGCCCCTTGAACGTGGTGAACATGAACAGCATCCGGGGGGCAGTCAAAAGCCCGGGCAAGATCATTGCGCAGTGGATAGACACCCTGGGTGTGACTCCACACCTCAAGACGCCCCATGTCCTCGCTCCATACAGCGACGGCGCAGGCGGTACCGATAGACGCGTGTGCCAAGAAGGGACGGGAGTATTGGGCGGTAAACGTTGCTGCGTCATTGACATTTGCTTCTGCGAGAACCACGTCGTCGGTAGCGACCGTCATAAGGAATTCTGAAACGCCCGCATCGCTCCATGGGTGAGGATTCCCATCCCACGTCGCGGACACAGTGAGAGCTGTCTGTGCCCGCAGGACATCAATTTCTGTCCCGGCGATGACTCCGAGAAAGTTCCCATCGCGAACGGTTGTCAGGACCCCTGGTTGCATGCGCACGGCTTCTTCGTCGACGGATGCGAGGTTGGCGCCACGAAAGGCTGGACGGATGGTCCTCCCGAAGACCATTCCCGGAAGACGCATGTCATGCAGGTAGCTGACTTCTCCGTGAACCTTGCCTCGGAGATCGACCCGTGGCGTTGATGCGCCGATCGTTCCGGCACCTGGGGGGAGCGGTACGTCGACGTCGACGTCAACGCTCAGGTCCACCTCGGGTGAAAGATCCCAGTACGACAGGGCTGTCCCGTTGGCAGAAAACACACCGTCCACGGGTTCGATGTCTGCGCTACCCAGAACTTCGCTCGCGCGGTCTCGAAATAGGGCCCGCGCGTGGGCCGCGGCTGAGGCAATGGCAGACCCCGAATGGGGAATCGACAAGCTTCCGGCGGTGAAATTCTCATCGGGACCACCCACGGTGTCGGGCGCGTGCACGATCACCTGGTCGACGGCCACTCCCAAAATGTCCGCGAGGATTTGGGCGACGGCCGTGTCGATTCCCTGCCCCAACTCTGACTTGCCCATGTGCAGGTGCACCTCACCCGGTTGAGAGAAATCAAGCCAGGTGGACAGGCGAGGGTTGTTGGCGAGGGAGGGGCTCTCCATCTCAGCCGTCCGATGCCTCGACGACGGCGCGGACGATTCGATTGTGCACACCGCAGCGGCAGAGATGACCGTCTAGTTCCTGGCGGACGGTGTCGGGTTCGAGGGGTGCGCCGTCTTTGCGGGCAGCATCCACAAGCGCCGCTGCCCGCATGAGAATGCCGGACAAGCAGAATCCGCATTGCCCGGCCTGACGGGGAATTCCCGAGGCTCACCGTTCACGGTGAGTGTCACGGTCTGCTCCACGTGATCTCCCACTCATGTGACAACAATCGATTGCACAAGCGTAGTCCCGTGGGTCATGATTGTCGCTGTCGACAGCCAACAGAAAGGACGGCCATGGTGCAGCGCATCTCATATGTCCCCTACGAGACCCTCAACTCGGACATGCAGGGGGAGTTACAGCGTTGCGCCGAACATGGAACGCCGCGTCCTGAATCCTCTGCGGTCCGTGCGCACTCGGAACGCTCCTTCTGGTTTTTTGCCGACTCCTGGCAAAAGATCTTTCGCGAAGGTGTTATGGATCACGCGCTCAAGGAACTGTGCCGGGTCTACATATCTCGCACGGTGACCTGCGAATTCTGTGGAAACCAGCGAAGTGAGAAGGCGGCCGAGCAAGGTCTTCAAGAAATGCAGTACGACGATCTACTGAATTTCGAGTCGTCTAGCACCTATACCGATGAACAGAAGGCCGCTCTTCGTTACGCGCAGGCGATTGCGTGGGGCCCGGCGAGCGTCGATCAGGACCACATGTGGGATGAGCTCTCACGCTTCTTCACTGAGGAGCAAATCGTCGAACTCGGGTGTTTCATTGGTCTCACCTTCGGCCAACAAAGTTGGATACGACTGTTGGGCATTGACCATCATCAGTACCTGGCCGGAACCGCAGCATCGATGGCGCCGGGGTTCGAGGATGCCAGCGCGCTGGCATCGTCCAAGTCGAGCGCGGAGTACTGGGCGAGCAGTTAAGCGAGAATCTTTGCCGGATTCTCGAGGAGTGATACGAACTCTCGCATCCACTCAGCCGCGGTCGCCCCGTCGACAGGTCGGTGGTCGACGGAAAGCGACACCTTCATCACCGAGCCCACGGTGATGTGTCCATCGGCCACGATGGGTTGTTCCTTAGCTGCGCCGACCGCCAGGATTGATGCGTGCGGCGGATTGATGATGGCGTCGAAGTCCTCGGTACCGAACATTCCGAGGTTGGTGACCGATGTCGATCCCCCTTCGAGTTCCGCCTGCTTCAGACCTCCGGCGTGTGCCCGCTCGGCAAAGTCCTTGGTGGTTGCGGCGATATGGCGAACCGACATGTCTTCAACGTTGCGTAGTACCGGCGTCACCAACCCGGACTCGGTAGCGATGGCTACCGCCATGTCGACGGTGTGGAACTGTCGAATGGCGTCGGCTGTCCAGATCACGTTCATCGCCGGAACTCGAACCATCGCGGCGGCCACCGCCTTGATCACCAGATCGTTGACAGAGACGCGAACGTCCTCGCCGTCGTTGATCTCGGCTCGCAGAGCCATGAGGCGGTCGACCTGTGCTGAGCCCCGCAGGTAGAAGTGTGGCGCCGTCGTCTTGCTCTCGACAAGCCGATTGGCGATGGCGCGACGCAGCCGCGAATGGGGGATATCCACGAAACCTGAGGCCGGTGCACTGCTGATAGCGGGTGCCGGGGAAGCAGGGGCAGCCGATGGCGCTCCGGAAATTGCCGCTTCGACGTCGCGACGTCGGATGCGGCCGTTGGGTCCGGTCCCTGCAATTCCGGTCAGCGCGATACCTGCCTCTTTCGCGAGTCGACGGGCGATAGGACTGACGAAGAGCCGGCCGCTTGGAACAGCGGCCTCTGACGTGACCTCGGCGGCAGGTACTTCGGCAGGTGCTTCGGCAAGCACCGTGGAAACGGGCGTCGGATCGTTGGCCGGTGATGCGGGAACCGGAGCCGGCGGGGGAGCAGCATCCGTGCTGCTGTCCGAGTTCGAGTCGACGCCGAGGCTGGCGAGCACCGCGTCGACGTCCCCCACATCCTCTCCCGGAGCTGCGATCAAGGCGATGGGGTCACCGATGGTGACCTCTTGTCCCTCTGTGGCGATCAGATGTACGAGGGTTCCATCCGCTTCCGCCTCGACATCGACCACGGCCTTGTCGGTCTCGATGATCGCGATGACATCGCCGGTGGAAAAAGACGCGCCGACACCGGTCGGCCATTGGGACAAGACGGCGCTCGAGGCTCCGGCGGCTACTTCGGGCATGCGAAGGAGTTCAGCCATGGGTCACCTCCAGCATCTCGCGGAGAGCGTGCGCGACTTCCTCATCCTGGGCAATGGCCGCGCGCTCGAGCACCTTGCTGATGCTCGGGGATGCCTCGCCTCCGGTCACGCGTTGAACGGGTTGATCAAGCCAGTCGAAGAAGCGCCGCTGAATCTCGTCGGCCAGCCATCCCCCGTAGGAAGTCCCGAGGGCACCCTGCTCTGCGATGAGGACGTTGTTCGTCTTTTTGATGCTCTCGCCGATGGTGTCCCAGTCGATGCTGGCGCGATCAAGCCAGCGAAGGTCGATAACGTCCGCATCGACCGAGTTGACCTCGTCGAGGGCCTGGAGCACGTAGTTGGTCATGGCGAGGTAACTGATGATGGTGACGTCGTCGCCGGAGCGACGAAGAGCTGCTTTTCCGACGGGCAGGTAGTAGTCGTAGTCCTCGACGGGACCCATTCCGGAACTGGTGTAAAGGTCGACGTGCTCGAGAACCACGACGGGATCGTTGCAGGCCAATGCGGTATTCATCAGCCCCACGTAGTCAAACGGATTTGATGGTGCCACGATTCGCCAGCCGGGGTTGGTGACGAAGACACCGGCGGGGTCCATCGAGTGTTGGGAGCCGTAGCCCGTTCCTTGAGCAACTTTGCTGCGCAAGACCACGGGTACGTCACCGGTTCCGCCGAACATGTGCCGGGCCTTACCGATTTGATTGAACAACTGATCGGCGGCCACCCACATGAAGTCCGCATACATGAACTCGATGACCGGGCGAAAGCGACCATCGAGCGCCATGCCGCCACCGAGCCCCGTGAACGCGTTCTCACTGATCGGGGTTCCCAGAATTCGATCGGGAAAGCGATCCTTCAGTCCACGGGTAGCGCCATTCGTCCCTCCATTGAGCCGGTGGATGTCCTCACCGAGAACCACGATGCGATCGTCGGTTTCCATCCGACGATTCATCACTCCAGCTACGGCGTCGATGAACTTGACCTCGGCCGTTTCCCCGGAGAAGTCTTCACGATCGGACCAGCGCAGCCCCTCGAGTTCGCTGAGATCCCCGCGAACGCCGATGTCCACGAAGGCTGGGTCGGGCCACTCTGATTGCTTGATTCGGCGCTCGTCCGGTTTACCGTCGGGAACGGCTTCGGT